>NZ_JAPFGW010000019.1:0-44500 GCF_059803595.1 Blastomonas sp. 34TW | reverse complement strand
GAGTTCTCCATGTAGCGTTCTCCGTGAGGTTTGACGGAACAACGGCATAGCCGATCCGGCCTGCATAGGATCTATTACGACACCGAACTGGCGTTCGGGTCAGAGGATCCAGCCAATCCAGCGATGACACGGCGGGTCATCACGCTGATGCGGCCAGCGGACTACTGATGAGTTCAGGGGCTGACATGTCAGTGCGCCGCGGGGCATCGGCCCAGTTAAGGGTGGGGAGGTAACGAGCGCATGAGCAGGCACAAAGTACCGCTTCGTGACGGGATTGCTGCTGCCAGTGCCTATGTCGGATGGGACCGACCGCTTCAGACCTATTTCGCGCAGGTTCTGAGCGCTCCTGACGAAGACGGGGAGGAAATCGAACTCGTATGGGTCGGAACCGCTTTCGGAGAGCTGCCCCGCGCGGTTGACGCAATCCGCGCGCTCGAGCCCTATTGCCATATCGAGGCAAGTCTTGCCGCACAGCTCGAGATCGACAGGATGGCCTGCCTCGCCACGCGCGATGGACCCAATCAGCTCGAAGCCAAGGCGTTCATGGCGCGCCTCAACCAGATCAAGGACGGGTCCGAGCCCGAAGCTTAGGTCGGTACAGACCGGGCCTGGCTCGTAGCAGGGCCGGTTCAGCTCCAATCCAACTATCGAGACTCCTCAGCCCTCTGGGCTGGACAGGATGACGCGCGCCTGCGGTGGCTGGCGCACGGGCCGGGCCAGGGGCCCGGAGGAGAGGGGGGATGGGAGAAGGTGTTCCGGACAAGGGGTTCGGACGGCATCAGGAGAACTTCGACATGAACATCGGCACCCTCAAGGCCAACGCAGAAGGCGTTCACATCGGCCGCATCACCACCCTGACCTTCAGCGCGACGGTTGCGCTGCGGGCCTTCGAATCCACCAACGAGCGGGCACCCAAGTTCGACCTCATGGCGCTCTCGGCGGACCGCCGCAGCTGGGTCAAGATCGGCGCGCTCTGGGAATACTCGTCGAACGAGACCGGCGAGTGCTTCCTCTCGGGCCAGATCGACGATCCCAGCCTCTCGGCGCCGATCCCGGTCGCCATGTTCCAGCAGAACGATGGCAGCTACAACGTCGCCTGGCGCCGCTCGAAGCCCAAGGCCTCGCTCGACGGCTTCGGCAGCGAGAGTGAAGGCGCCCTGCCGCCGCTGACTGCCACCGGCGACGAACCGGCCAGCGACCGCAGCGTTGACAGCGGTGCTGCCACCGGCGACGGTCTGGGCGACAGCACCGCTCCGGCACCCAAGGGCAAGACGCGCGCGAGCGTCGACGCCTGACCGGGACAAGCCCCCCGTGACCGGTGCCGCGACCCGCGCCGGTCACATCGGGAAGGCCCGTCCGCGCATTCGTCGCGGGCGGGCCTTTTCTTTGCCCGGTGCTTGCAAGCCGAGCCGACCTGCAGCGGAAACTCTGCCTGCGAAAGAGAAGGGGGAGGTGCCGTTCAAGCAAAGGAGGCTTGAATGGCACAGACAAACTGGACTCTCGATCTTGGCGGGGCTCCGTGGAACGAAGACTGCGCGCAGATCGGCCACACCCCGAACTTCGACCTCGTGAATACCGCAGAAGTCACGCTCTACAGGGCTGCGCTGATCGCGGTCGCCGGGCCTCCGCCCGCCGGGATCACCCTGCGGATCAAGGCTAACGCCCATGATTTCGGGACCTACCGGACGGTCGAGGCGAGCGTCGACGACGAACAGGACGATGGTAGCCATGCCAGCTATATCGAGACCCTCGAGACCGGCTTCGCCTTTTGGCATCAAGCCGGGTTTGCACCGCCTGAATTTAGCAAGCTGACGGCCAGCGATCAGCTTGTGAGTTTCGTCGTGGATGCCGTCGCAAGCGCGCTGCGGATCACACGGCCGAGCACCACCGGGGCATTCTTTCCAGAATCCTCCGGGCCGATCCATCGCAACCTCACCGCAGCCTTTCCGGAAGCGGCACAGCGCGCCTTTTCCGAAGGGGCCGTGCCATGCTGACCGACAGCGAGCGCTTCGCCTTCAGCGCCTGGCGAATCCATGCCTTCGCCTCGACGGGCAATGCCTACGACGCCGTGCAGACCGACGAGACTATTGCTGCTGGGGATACGCTGCTCATCCTCGATGAGAGGGTTGTCGGTGTCGCGATGACCTGGCCGTTTGCTATCACCGCAGAGCCGGGCAAGCTTCACGCGGTCTGTGAGCCATGCGCTGGTGAAACCCTTGGGCACATTGAAACGGCGCTCGATGTTCCAGACGGGTCAATCGCGCGAGCCTGCCGCCTCGCACGGACACTGGGCTTTGCGATTGATGCGGGCCTCGTCCCCTTGTTGCCTGAGCTGCTGGCGGCAGAGGTGGACGGCTAGCGCGGCAAGCGTCGCCACAGAAATCTTGCTATTTTGGCAATAATTGCTATTTTGGTGCCAAGAGGAGATACCACCATGCCAGCGACGGCGAATGAGCACCCCAGGATTCCCCTGACCCGGTTTCACAACAACACCGGCGAGTTCCTTGATCTCGCAACCAAACAGCCGGTCGTCCTCACCAGCCATGGGCGCGAGCGACATGTCATCGCAGATAGCGAATATTTCCGCCATCTTGAACAGGCAGCACGCGGTGTGATCGCCGGCCACATGAATATCGAAGCTGTCGCTTCGTCCGACATGACCGAAGCCGATCGCAAGGCTTTCGCTAATGCACGGCCTTCGGCCAGTGAACTCGCCAATGACCGCTGGGAAGACTGACCGCCCCGCCGCAGGCCATATCCTCCGATACGTCTATCTCTTCGAGGAAGAGCAGAGACGGGGCCGCGACGAAGGCGTCAAGGAACGCTTTGTCGTCGTCGTTGGTGTGGAAGGGTCACGCTACCTGGTCGCGGCGATCACGACCAAGGGCGAGGGGCGCAAGAACGCTGTCGCAATCCCCGATGAGATCGCACGCGCAGCCGGGCTCGCTCCGGGCAGCGCCATTGTCGTTTCGGAATTCAACCGGTTCACCTGGCCCGGGTTCGACATCAGACCCCTGATGAAGCAGCCCGGGTACATTGCCGGACGACTCCCACCGCGGTTCACGGCAAAGACCATCGATGCCATCGCAGCCTGGGGCGCCGCTGCCGTCGATCGCGATTGATTGCCGCAACGCAGAGACAGGCAGCCCCCTTGGAGCCATGTCTGACCCCGCATCAAGGCCAGTATGGCGGCAACTTCGGGGATCGGCACCCCAGGTAGCCAAAATCGGGTCTTCCGGACGACAGCCACAAAGAGTCTATTCGCTCCCTAAAATCGGTGAGGACGGGCGATCGATCCTGCGATCATCACCGTCGACAGCAAGCTCCTGCGAGCCGAGACGCGGCGAGGTCGATGTCCAGGCGTGCGATAAGCTCCTGTGCCAACAGCACGTCCGCCGCCCAGTGCCCCTGCCTCTCTGGTCGAGCTTAGGGCCAACCTGCAGAAATGCGAGCCGTGTTGCCCGGCAAGCCGGGCTGCCCGCACCATCTCGCTTTCTGAGGTTTCCCGCGCGCCGCAGCGCGCGGTGTCCCAGCTCTCTCGCCGAGGCTCGATAAGGGCACCGGCGGACGAGCCGTCGGCACCAAGGAGGCTCATGCAATGAACATCGTCAACCTCGTCGGCCGTCTCGCCAAGGATCCC
This sequence comes from Blastomonas sp. 34TW, assembly GCF_059803595.1. NCBI lineage: Bacteria > Pseudomonadati > Pseudomonadota > Alphaproteobacteria > Sphingomonadales > Blastomonadaceae > Blastomonas > Blastomonas sp. 34TW. Next base: position 40,860 of record NZ_JAPFGW010000019.1, on the reverse strand, counting down.
GTTGCCCGCGACCGCAGCGACACCCGCATCACCGAACTGATCCTCGTGACCGAGCGTCCGGTCATCCGCGACGGCAAGGTCCAGAAGGATCCGGGAACCGGCTACCCGGTCAAGGATGCAGAATTCCACAAGGTCACCGTCTTCAATGGCCTCGGGCTCCCGCTGCGCCAGCACAAGGCCAAGGGTGACCAACTCGCCGTGACGGGCCGCATCCACTACTCGCGCTGGCAGGACGCCGAAGGCAATGACCGCTATGGCTGCGAGATCATCGCCGAGAACGTCGAGTTTCTCTGACCGGGAGGGGCGGCGCGCAGGCGTCGCCCGAGCCCTTTCAGGGGGGCGACAGCTGGACACCGGTGGCGTCCAGCTTGGTTCCCCGGTGACCGCAGCTGCAGCGCAAGTGCCGCGCGACGATCTCCAGCTTCATCGGGATGGATTTGGCAAAGCATCGGTCTCGCAGTTTGGCCGCCGGAACGATCACAACGCGGCGGCATGCGAGACATTCAACCTGTGCGTTGAGGCCATGGCGAACCAGATCGGCCACCGTATCGAGACGCTTGCTGCCCATAGCCACGGCAGAACATCATAAGAACATTAGTTGTCAAGCGTGCTGCGGGGTTGCGCAATCGGCCTGATCAGAAAGACCCGCAAACCGAATAACAAGACACTTTGCGCCGAAGCAAAAAAGCGCAATAATCCCGCACATTGCAGCTGAGGAGTATGACATCATGGCACTCTTTAGGGTAAATCTCGACGAACAGCTCGAGGAGCATCTGGATAACGCAGCCCAGTACCAGCGGCACGATCGATCCGAAATCGTCCGACAAGCGCTGACCGAGTATTTCAGTTCAGCTCAGAACCACGTCCACGACGACGAAGCCATCTGGGACGAATGGCGCGACTTCTCCCGAACCGTGCTCGACGCACAACAAAAGGCGATCATAGCCGCCATCCGAACCCTTCCCGATGAGGCATGGGCCTCGCGGAGCGAAACGCTCGATCGCCTAACCAAGGCCATCGAAGACGTCGAATGGGACCAGGGCATTGAGCCGATCTATGAAATCTTGAGAGAAAAGGTGATCGAAAAATCGCTCGCCTTCGCCACTAACCCCGAGATCGAACCCACCAACCGAAGCTACCCGTTCGCGCCCATCATCCGCTTCGACATTGGCTTTGCAACCGATGACCTCTACTCGGTCCGGCTGCCGCTGATCCAGGCATTCTTCCAATACTACTGGGAAGCAGGCGAAGCGGCTTTCGATGAAATACCAGCCATCTGGGAAGCTGCCAAAGCGCGCATAGATGCTGGCGAAAGGCGCCCCTCAAATGAGGAAGCTGCAGCGGCGCGACGGACCTCTGGCTAGGAAATGGTGCTCTGGCAAGCGGAGTGGTTGATGTATCATCTTCCGTACGCGCGCCTTGCATGAGGCTACCGTCATGCAAGCGGCCTTGCTTCAAACTTGGTTGCCCCCTCGCAGGATAAACAGTGGGTGGCGTCTCCCGACCTCTGGCCGGGATCGCGCTCTATTCCGCCCCGTGCGCTGCGGCCCCGTCTTCACGAAGGCTTCGCGCACCCAAGGCTTCACCGAGCCCCTGAAAGGTCTCGGTCCTTCAGGTGACGATCGCTGACGCATTTGGCCGCTGGCCACGCTTGCGCGCTGCCGCCTGATGAGCGGCGCTCTCAAGCGGCTCGGGCTGCGCCGGGGCATTGCGTTTCTGATGGCCCGCCGGCTCTCGGTTCCGCCGCTCGCGGCCGAGTTGCCGCGCGCGATTTCACGTTTCAAACTTCTTCGTTTATCAGACCTTTGAAAGGAGATGAGATATGGCCAACGTCAGTGGGTCGGAGCGCAAACGGCGCAAGAAAACGCGCGAAGAGAATTCCGTTTGCGCACGCTGCAGCATAACGCTTAGCGACGGATGTGCGGACACTCATCATGATTTTGAGCGTGGCGATAAGCGATACACGGATGAAGCTCATCGACATGCTGTGTGCAAGCCGTGCCATCGAGGCATTCATCAAGTCTTTCCGCAACAAGCCGTCCCTCTTTCCGAGGTGTTGGCCAAGGAGGCATCAGGTGAGATCAAGATTGCCAGAATCTGCTGTGCGAACTGTGCATAGACACCGCCGCCGCAGCCATCTCGGCTATTGTCGTTTCCGCGGCAAACTGCACGAAGCTGCCGGTCTGCTTCAAGTACGGCTCCTGCTCGTCACTTAATGTGGCCCGCCACTGGTATGGACCCTATCGGTCCTCCTGATCCAGACGGACCGCCTTTTCGATGAAGCCCTGTGGCTCTCTCACGAAATGCGCTGCGTCTGATTGCAGAACCGTCCTGACGACAGCTTCCCTGCTTGGCTGAATGATCGCACCCTCCGGCGTTGCAAAGACGCAGTCGAGTTGCCGCGCGACGTCGCAGACCCCGCCGACCAAAGGCAAAGAGAGATCTGCCGCGTCGAAGCGGACCTGGATTTCTTCGATGAATTCGTCATCGAAGCTCACCTGAATGTCGTCCGCAGGTTCGTCACCCCACACCCGGAGACCGGTGTACGATCGCGGCTTCTCGGGCAGCAGCATGTCGAGTTTTGCGAACAGCGCATCCGCCTTTGCGATGGGCAGTGCCAGAACAACTTCCTCGAGCTGCCCGCGGCTCATCCGTGCTGCGTGGACCCCTGCGATACGCGCCGCAGAGGCAGGGATGAGGTTGATGACGAACTGCCAGACGGCCATGGCCCGAACATAGCGTCAATGCGGGCTCCGACAATGGGCTCGTTCGCTAAGTGCCGCCCATGCGGGCAGGGCAGCGCCCCTTACCCGCGAACGCGCCTTTCCTTGCCAGGAAGGCGTTCGCGCTCGGAGCTTTCCGACCGTAATGCGTGCTGCTGCGAGCAGGCGGGTCATTCGGTATCCTCCGTCCGGTCAAGGATCGGCTCAGGCTGTCGCTGCGCTTGCCTTCACCGCCCGCGTGGCGGTGATGCCCGCTTTGCGGCATCATCCCTGACAGTCCGTCGTCTTGCGACCAGCCCCGCCAAACGGTCTCTCAAGATGGGGGGAGTTCCCGCTGTAACCCCTTCGCAGGGCCGAAGGGGCGGCCCGGTGTGGCGCTGAAGCGCCTGACCGGCCCTGCCTTCGTCTCACCTGCTCGAGGGCGGGAACGTCTCTTCCACACACACAGGAACACCTGCCGAAACCTATCGGCGGCCGCCCCTTGGTCAAGGATCGCGGTCCCCCCAATTTTCAGCAATCGCGGCTGTCTCGCTGCGCTCGCGCCACGCTTGGCAGAAAATCGGTTCCCCCACGCCCGCCATGGCGGCGGCGAGACGAGCTCGCCGTCCCTGACACGGTTCGTCCGGCCCGATGGGTTTTTGGCTGTTCCCAATGTGGGGACGATTTCAAAAATCGGAGGCTTTTATGACTTTTTTCAATTCGTTCGCAGATCTGGCTCAGGCACGGATCAATCTCGCCGATGCTCGTGAAGGGATCACGGAATCCTATGACGGAGCGTTTCTTGAACACAGCGATCTGGCAAAGCTCAACATCATCGAGGCTCCAATCGCCGCAGAGATGCCGGATCCCGACATGGCGCGCCGCGCCGTGGAGATGGCAATCGGAACGATCTTCGATGTCCTCAAGGACACGCGCATGGAGGAATTTGCGCAGCAACTCGCCTGGGGCATGGTCAACTCCTTCCACATGACCGCACGCCTGGCTGAAGGTCGCGAGGACGATGCTGCAAAGAAGCTGGGCGAAATGGCCCGCCACTTCGACCCTTCGGAGATTTACGCTGTCGAGCTCGAGGAAACACAACAGCTCTGCCAGACACTGCAAGGATGCCGCGAAGCGCTCGAGGCGATGCGCGATCATGCAGCGGACGTCTACCGGGTCGAAACCGGTCGCCCCTTCACGGCCGCACGGGGATCGCAAGTCAGCAAGAACGGGGTTACCGCAAGCCAGGTGCAGGCACGCGATTTCCTCGCCGCACGCGCCAAGGATCGCAGGGCACAATTCCAGCCCGATGGCCCGCTGGTGATCGTGTCAGGTGGCCAGAAGGATTGGCACGATTTTGCGATGATCTGGGCTATCCTCGACGACATCAAGTCGCGGATCCCGAACATGGTCCTGGGCACGACCGGCATGCGCAAGGGCGTCGACGCCATGGCCGGTGCATGGGCGCAGCAGAACGGGGTCAACACGATCCTGTTCGTCCCCGATCAGCGCCACGGCAACCGGGCTCCGTTCCTGCGCAACGAGAGCATCGTTAAGCTGAACCCTGTTGAAGCGATCATCGGTGAAGGGTCGGGCATCCAGTCCAACCTTGCACAGCGCCTCCGTCAGGCAGGCGTGCCGCTGCACATCCGCCGGATCAGTGATCAGGCGCAGGTTCGGTCGCGCAACTTTGCGTGAGCGCTCTTCGGAAGGCTCCGGCTTATCCCGGGGCCTTCCGCTCTTCTTTTGCGCAAGGGGCGGGCTCTGGGGGCATCGAACCCCCTTCGCCCGCTGACGCGAGCATCGCGATCCCCTGAGTTTATCAGGCGCGCTTGTGCCTTGGCTCGGCGCGCCTTGCCCATGCTCGATGCTTTGCATCTTGCGGGCATCGCTGCCGCACTAACTGCCACACCCGGACAATGGGTCGACCAGCCATCCTTGGGGTGAACCAGAACCACCTGGCGGCATTCTGCCACCAGCTCAGGTAGTGAGAAAGAAGAGGGGGATGGAGGAGACGAGCAGCGACAGGAGGCAAAGATGCTCGTCACATTCCGCGTCAAGGATATCGAGACAAGGCTCAATTCGAAACCGGCTCAGATATGCCCGCCAGAGCTCGCAGCACTGATGCGCAGACTGCACACCGCCAACAGCACGATCGATGCAGACCCAGGCGAATTCCTGGCCGCGCCCCTGAACTTCGAGATCAATGCCAACGCGCTTGCGATCGCCGAGTTCGCATCCTGTTTCGACCATCGCCCGGAAATGATCGCGATCGTCGAGGAAGCACAGTTTCTTGGACGAATGCTGCGGATCGAGCACCACCAATACGACGCACCGATCACGATGCGGGTGAGTGAGCACATTGCACTGGTAGGCGACATCACAATGAGCAGCGACCTTGCTGCAAAGGTGCTCACCTCGCTTGGCTACCACCGCCAAGAATCTGGCCAACTGTCCCTGCAAAAGCTTGGGACAGCGCTCGAGGATCACCGGACTTATGCGGCTTTCGCCAAGGCAGGAATCACTCCGCTCTTCGAAAGCCTCGCGTTCATCGCCGCCACCGATTGTGGAGAGCAACATCCGCTGCTCGAATGGACCTCATGACTATCCGGACAGCAGTTCACGAGCAGCCACGAACCGACTGAACTCGTCGCCATGTTTAACGCTCGATCTGCAAATTGCCTCCTGCAGGATCGAGGTGGAAAAGGGTGCCCGGCACGTTGCCGCGGTGCCCTTTTTTCATGCCCCCTGGGTCACGGCACTGCCGAACAACCACATTCCGGCACATAGCTTTCGCGAAGTCGCTGGTAACGCATGCCTCCCGCCGCAGGCACGTCCACCACCATCGCCATGAGCACCCCGCCAGCATACTGGTCAACCACTAATTTCCCGACCGAGAAGCCGTGCTGCGCCGGCTTCCGCACCATCGAAAAATTAGCGGTCAAGCCTCCGCTTCGCTCCGGTGACCAGCACACTGACGGGGCGCTGTTTCATGGCATGGCGGACGAGCCGCCGAGCGCCAGGAGGCAAGGTCATGTGCTACACAACAGAAAGCTACGAAGACGACATTTCAGTGCTTCGCCAGATCAATCCCAACATCATCGCCCTTGATGAAAAAACGCTCGAAGCTGAGCGGCGCTCCTACCACACATTCTTCGACGTCCATGTCGTCGAGACCCGGGACGGGTACATCCTCATTGAGGAGGGAGACTATGGCGAGCTGCCGATGCACCTGATCGATCAGATCGTCTACACCGCTACAGGCAAAATGGCCGATGAATTCTGACGAGACAGGGCGGTGGTCACCGCCGCCCAACTCGGCAAAAATCAGGCCTCACCCGCCGAGCTTTTCGAGAGCAGAAATCGCTACCTTTGGCTTCACTTTGACGGCTAGCTCCAGAAGGGCAATCGCCGTATCCTGACCGACCTTTTTGATGAGCCGATTCAGCTCTCGTTCTGCTTCCTCACGCTCAAGCTCTGCAAGCTTCTGCCGGCGCTCCTCCAGCTCCTTTTCCGCTGCTGCCAGGGCAGATCGTTCGCGTTCAAGTTTCGACACCATTGCGCATTCCTCCAAGCCTTGAAAGACCATGCGAAGATGCACCAATCGCAGGGTCTGTTCGAGGCATTTTTTTGCTTGCTGCTCTCGCGATACTTCATCTCGAAGCATGCCCAAATTGGACGCCCACCTTGATCGAACGTGGTGCCAATGACGTGACACAGCGGTCCACAGAGGCAGGCCAAACGTCTGTGGTCAGTTCGCGAGTCCGGCTCGCCGGCACATTCCCCCCGGAAGACCAGCTGGGCCAGTGATCCCCCTATGGCACTGAACCTAGCACAGGGCCTAAGTCCCTAATTTTATGCACACCGTACACCCGAGGTCGGGTAGTTTGTCATACTAACGCATTGAAATATAACAATCCGCCTACCGTCCCGGAGAGGGGTTTGTCGCCCTCTCCGAATGGCCATCTGCCCACTGAAGCAGAGAGCAGTTTACAGCCAAGGCCACGGAAGCCGTACGACCATCCCGGCCCGATGCGGCTCGATGGTTACATGGCCCGGATGAGGCCGCCCGCAGCCGATACTATTCTGTGGGATAGCCTCGTGCCGGGTTTTGGCCTGCGGTGTTTCGCGTCAGGCGCCAAAAGCTGGGTAATCAGATATCGGGACCGCAGTGCACGGCGGTTGAAGACGATCGGCCATCCTCCTGCTCTCGATGTGCATCGCGCGCGCCGCATTGCGCAGGCGCTGATCGCGGCAGCCGAACTCGACGGACTGCCGCTACCCGAGGACACACAAGTGCAAGAGCAGGTCCTGTTCGGAGCCGTGGTCGAAGAACTGATGGGCGCGCTTGCGCGCTCCTGGAAATCGAGCACGCTCAAACGCAACCAGGATGCGCTGCGCAGGGAGTTGCTTCCCGCCTTTGGCGAAATGCCCATTATGACAATCTTGAAGCCGGACGTCGTGCGTTGGCGCGACAACATGGCTTCGCGGCCCCATGCCTTCAACCGCGCTCTGCCAGTGCTCTCGATGCTGATGCAAGAGGCTGAGCGGTTCGGATACCGCAAGCCTTCCTCCAACCCATGCCGCCTCATACCGCGCTATCCCAGAACGAAAAAGGAGCGCTTTCTCAGCCACAGGGAATACCGCAGCCTTGCTGCGGTATTGAAGGACGCGGAAGGGGAGATGGCGCAAGCAGTGGCGATCATCCGGCTGCTGATCTACACCGGCGCGCGTTCAGGGGAAATCACCGGCCTGAGGTGGGAATGGATCAAGCCGCCACGCATCTTTCTCCCCGACAGCAAGACAGGTGCCAAGGTCATCCTGCTTAATGCTTCGGCCCGCGCCGTGCTCGAGCGGGTCGGGCAGGGCACAAGTGAGAGGGAAGGGCTTGTCTTTCCCAATTCCGCGGGCACCGCGCCGATGAACATTCAACCCCAATGGATCGCATTGCGTGCCCGCGCAGGGCTGCGCGATGTGCGCCTGCATGATTTGCGCCACAGCTTTGCCTCTGTCGCGATCCGCGAAGGGATATCGCTTGTGCAAATCGGTCGACTGCTCGGTCATGCACTGCCCGAGACCACCGAGCGCTATGCCCATCTTGCTGATGACGATGTTGCGCAGGCAGCCGAGCGGGTCAGCTCTGCCATCGCCGCCGGAATGGGGCTTCAGCTATGAACGCCCGGGTACTATCGGAGCTTGTCGCCGCAGAACTGGTCAAGCTCGGCCTCGAAGCCAATGGCGCTGCCGAGCGCGGGCAGCGTCATACGCGCTGGTGCCCGAGACAGCCTGGCTTTGGCACCCGCAGCTATGCTGGCGGGCGCAGTGTCTATGTCGTGCAGACCAAGATGCAGGGCCGCTTGCGGACGGTCACTCTGTGTGACGTGCGGCTCATTACAATCACTAAGGCGCGCGCCATCGCGCGCCGGGTGCTGCTGCGTGCTCAGGTTGGCGAGAACCCCGCCTGCACTCGTACAGAGCGCCGCGCTGTTCCGCTGTTCCGGCGGTTCCTTGATGAGTACTGGAACGTTGTGTCGCCGAGTTGGAAATCTTCGACCCTTCAAAGCAATCGCCATTATCGCCGTCATCTCGAAAGAGCCTTTCCCCGCGCTTTTCTTGACCAGATCGGCCCTGGTGATGTGCAACGTTGGTTTGCAAAGATTACGGAAGCAGCAGGACCCGCTGCTGCTAACCGCGCATTTGAGCTTTTGCGCGCGTTATTCGTCAAAGCTGAAGAGTGGGGCATTCTTTCGGAATCTGCGAGCCCGTGTCGCGGAATCACGCGCAACAAACTGCGCAAGCATGAATGCCGACTTTCGGCGTTAGAGCTCGAGCATTTTGGCGCGGCGCTCGTCAATGCCGAGGATAATCATCCGATGGCAGTGGCAGCCATCCGGCTAATTGCACTCACGGGTTGCCGCAAAAGCGAGATCCTGAATCTGACCTGGAATGAAGTGCGGGGTCGCCGCCTGCTGCTGACCGATGCGAAAACCGGTCCACGTACCGTATGGTTGGGCAAGGCCGGGGAGGCGATCCTTGCCAGCCTTGAGCCTCATCCCGCGCTCGACGAAGTATTCTGGTGGAATGATCAGCCCCTATCTATCTCGCGGCTCGATCACGTCTATCGGTCATGCCGGAACGCCGCCGGGCTTAGCCACGTCAGAATGCACGATCTGCGCCACAGTTTTGCCAGCCACGCCGCATCGATGTCCGAAACGCTCCCTATGATCGCGAGATTGATGGGGCACTGCAGTACTGCCATGACAGCCCGTTACGCTCATCTTGATGACGCCGATGTGCTCGAGGTTTGTGAGCGGATCGGGGCGGTGATCTCCCGGGCAATGGGAGAGCGGTGAACTGCCATGTCGATTGTTGACCGAAATGCGGTGCTACAGTTAGCTGCACACCGGTCACGTTCGGCGAACTTCTATTCATGCGCATCCTGTGGTTCAAACTATTGCTTGGTTTGGGACAATGCTGCCGTTCGACGTGCGCCGCTCAAACGGCAGGCTTCGCCGCAACCCGCCTTAGCTAGCGTGAGATGGGGCGGATGGGGGTCTGGGGCAAAAGGTTTCCGGCTCAGGTGTCAACACCGGGACAAAAAACGGGCCAGGCTGTCAAAACCGGTCGACAGTCGAGCACTGGCGCACTTCGGTGATTACCTCTGCGGTCGGGGATCCCCGCGTCCGAAGGCGTAGTCGCTAATCAGCGAGCCGCAGACACCGTTATTCCCGCTACATCATCTAGTGGCAGCTGTGCACCACAATGATGGCCGGCGGCCTCACCGACACGCTGGATCTGGCTTTGCTCCATACCACCTGCCCCCACGAGTTGCACAGTGGCAAGTGGTATGGCTAGCCGCTCATCCTTTAGGTTTCAGCGTCAAGGGAAGGCCGGCGAACATTATGACTGCCTCTTCAACCAATGCCGCTATTTCCTGATTGATGCGGCCCGCAACATCGCGAAACCTTCTGGCAAGGGCGTTGTCGGGTACAATGCCCAGACCCACTTCGTTGGCGACCAGAATGACCGGCCCCCGTGCGGCTGAAAGCGAGCGCGTCAGTCCTTCCGTAGCGGCAGCCGTATCGCGTTCCGCCAGCATCAGGTTCGAAGCCCACAGCGTCAGGCAATCGACCAGCACCACCGTCTCGGGCGTGCTATATACCGTGATCGCCTCCGCCAGTTCCAGGGGGGCCTCGACGGTTGACCAGCGCGGCCCACGATCGGCACGGTGCAGGGCAATCCGCTCGCGCATCTCGTCATCGAAGGCCTGGGCTGAGGCCAGATAGATCAGTTCACCCGCCAGGGCCTCTGCCCTGCCTTGCGCATAGCGGCTCTTGCCCGAACGCGCGCCGCCCAGCACCAGCAAGTGGGACAAGGCGCTGCTCATGCGCTGTCTCCCGCCGGGACGGAAGCGGGTCTCTCCGCCATGGCCAGCGCCACCAGCGCGTCAATATCGAGATGCTCCTCAAGCGCGGCTGCGATCTCGTCCAGCGCCGCCTCGACAGAGGCGCCATAGTCCACGCCCCCGGCTTCTACATCCATGCGCGACAGCAGCGCCCGGCGCAGCTCCGCATCAGCCAGCAGGCCGTGGACATAGGAACCAAACACCGTGCCGCCCGCATTTATCGCGCCATCGCGGCGGCCATCGGCGAAAACGGCGAAGGGCTGTTCCGTATCCGGCCCGTTGGTTTGCCCCATGTGCATTTCATATCCCTGGAATGGCGCGCCCATCGCCAGCCCGCTGACCGGACGCAACGCCTTGTGCGCGTGCAAGGTCGTTTCAACATCAAGCAGGCCAAGGCCGCTGGCAGCGCTGGCCGAACCTTCAAACCCATCGGGATCGGCGATGCTTTTGCCGAGCATCTGGTAACCACCGCAAAGCCCAAGGATCAGCCCGCCGCGCCGGTGATGCGCAAAAATATCGATGTCCCAGCCCTCTGCACGCAGAGCGGCCAGATCGGCGATTGTCGACTTTGACCCGGGCAGGATGATGAGTGCGGCCTCTGCCGGGATCGGCTGGCCGGGCGGAACCATGTGCAGGTCCACACCATGTTCGAGCTTCAGCGGATCGAGGTCATCGAAATTAGATATGCGCGGCAGGATCGGACAGGCGATCAGCTTGCGGCTTTCAGCCCGCGCCTTGCCGCTCTCCAGCACCACGGCATCCTCGCTGGGGAGCCGCGCCGCCGCGCTCAACCATGGGACAACGCCGAAGCCGCGCCAGCCTGAGAGGCTTTCGATCTGGGCGTAGCCATCGGCGAACAGGGCGGGATCCCCCCGAAACTTGTTGATGATGAAACCCTGGATCATCGCCGTGTCGGCGGGGTCGATGATCGTTCTCGTGCCAACGATGGCGGCAATGACTCCGCCGCGATCAATATCGCCGACCAGCACGACGGGCACGCCTGCCGCTCGCGCAAAGCCCATATTGGCGATGTCGCCAGCGCGCAGGTTGATTTCCGCAGGAGAGCCGGCACCCTCGACAACGACGATGTCGCACGCCCGGCGGAGCCGGTTATAGCTGGCCAGAACTTCGCCGAGCAGCGCGCCCCGTGCCTGCCGAAAATTGCCCGCGCCCAATGTGCCGCGCACCCGACCATGCACGATCAGTTGCGATGTGCGGTCGGCCTGCGGTTTCAGCAGCACCGGATTCATGTCGGTATGCGGCTCCACCTTGCAGGCGATTGCCTGCAAGGCCTGCGCCCGGCCGATCTCGCCGCCATCGCTGGTGACGGCAGCATTGTTCGACATGTTCTGCGGCTTGAACGGCAAGACCCGCAAACCCCGCTGCACCAGGGCGCGGCACAGCCCCGCCACCAGCACGGATTTGCCCACATCAGAGCCGGTGCCCTGAAGCATTATAGCGCCCATGCTGCACCTCCTGCAATACCGGCCGCCATGAACCACAGGCACAGACATGCACGGGCGTAGATGCCCAATCCGCGCCAAATATCCTCTGTCCGGGCCGGGCGGTCTCCCTCCCCAATCCAGAGCTTGTCCGAAAGAATCCCGTCATAAGCGATTGGCCCAGCCAGGCGCAGCCCCAGCGCCCCAGCCATCGCGGCCTCGGGCCAGCCCGCATTGGGCGAGGCGTGCCTGGACGCATCGCGCCACAATATCCGCCAGCCACCCCCGCCGCACAGGCAGATCAGCAATCCCGACAGGCGCGCTGGAATGAGGTTCATCGCATCGTCGGTGCGGGCCGCAGCCCAACCATAGGCGCGCCATCGCTCCTCGCGGTGCCCAATCATGCTGTCGGCGGTGTTGATCGCCTTATAGGCCCAGATACCGGGCAGCCCCAGCACCAGCAGCCAGAACAACGGCGCGACCACCCCGTCGCAGAAACTTTCCGCCAGACTCTCGATCGCCGCGCGGGCAACACCCGCGTCATCAAGCGCGGCTGTATCGCGGCCAACGATCATGCCGACTGTGGCGCGCGCGGCTGGCAGATCCTGCCGCTCCAGCGCATCGGCAACGAGGCGGACGTGGTCGTACAGGCTGCGCTGCGCCAGACCCGGCCAGGCCAGCACAGCGATCAGGGGCCAGGCCCAAGGCCCGGCGATTGCCACGAGCAGACTTTGCAGCACCCAGCCCGCACCGCCCGCCATACCCAGCAGGATCAGGACGGTGACCGCCCCGGCCATGCGCCGCTGTCCATCGGAACGCGAGGGGACATTCCAGCGCCGTTCCAGCGCGGCGATAATCCGCGCAAAGATGCCCACAGGATGGCCGATCCGGCGATACAGCGGCTGAGGCCAGCCCACTGCCGCGTCGAGCACCAAGGCCAGGAAAGCAGTCAGATCAATCATCAGCCAGCGCCGCATCAAGGCGATCCAGCGCCTGTCGGTCGGCGGGCAGGCCCAGGCGCAGCCAGCGCGGATCGTAATCGAACGGCCGCGTCAGGATGGAATGGCGCGCAAGGCGTTCGAACAGCGCGGCGGCATCGTCCGTTTCGATCAGCCGGAACAGCGGGCAAGCACCTATCGCGCTGTAGCCCCGCCGCGCCAGCACCGCGTCCAGCGCATCCGCCTGTTCACGCAAGGCCATCCGCATGGCGGCTGTCCAGTCCACATCCTGATATGCCGCTGTGCCGATGGCCAGCGCCGCTGCCGATAGCGGCCAACTGCCCAGCCGCTGCCGATATTGCGCGATCAGCGCGCGCGGTCCCAGCACAAAGCCGAGCCGCACCCCGGCCAGCCCGAAGAATTTGCCGAACGAGCGGAAGATAATCAGCCGCTGTCCGTCCTGCACATGGGCGGCAAGGCTGCTGTGCGGGGCGGCATCGGCAAAGGCTTCGTCCACGACCAGCCACGCTGCGCTGTCGCGCCGCGCCGCCAGCCAGCCAAGCAGGGTGGCAGGCGACATGATCCGGCCATCGGGGTTATTGGGATTGGCAAGGATGATGGTCGCCTCCTCCGTTCCGGTCAGCTCGGTCAGGGCTACGGGGCGGCTGCGGGGAATCATTTCGCCATGGGTGCGATAGCTGGGCTGGGCGTGGATGGCAGCGCCGGGCAGGATGTCACCCAGCATCCGCAGGCCGATCTCCGTGCCTGGTACGGCACAGACATGGGCTGGGTCAGTGCCGAAACAGGCGGCGGCAGCGGCCTCCAGATCGTTCAGCGCGCCGGTGTCGGGCAGCGCCTGCCAGTCCACTGCCAGATTGTCCGCGCCGGGCCAGCCATGCGGATTGATGCCGGTGGACAGGTCGATCCACGGCGCCTTGCCCATGCCGAACTGCGCCATGGCATCGGCCAACCTGCCGCCGTGAAAACTGAAGCTGTTCATGTCGTGTGTATCCATAGGCCCGTGATTGCCACGCTCAGCAGCAAGCCGGTTTCGATCAACTCGATGCCTGCACCATGGCCATCGCCGGAAATCCCGCCCAACGCGCGGCGCACGTGCCACCCCCACCACAGAACGAGCAATGGTGTGACAAGCAGCGCCGGAGTGAACCACGCCGCCGCTGCCAGCGCGGCCGCCCAGCCCGCAAGATCGATCGGGCCGATGGCGGAACGGAATCGAGCCGCCAGCCCCTGATGCAGCGGCATCAGCCACCATGTCCACACCAGCGGGCCGATGCGCGCGGCAAACGGCACCAGTACCAGCGCGCCAAACGCCCGTGCATCCACCAGCATATCCAGCAGCACCAACTTGCTCAGCAGTTGGAGCACAATCGCGACAACGCCGAAGCTGCCGACATGGGGATCGGCCAGAACGGCCAGCAGCCGCTCGCGATCTTTATGCGCCGCGCCGCTGGCATCGGCGAGGTCGGCCAGGCCATCAAGGTGCAGCGCGCCGGTCACGCCCACCCAGACGATCAGTGCGGCTAATGCGCCCAGCCGGTGATCGACCAGCGCGCCTGCCCATGCGGCTCCCGCAACCGCTGCACCAATAACCAGGCCTACAGCGGGAAACCAGCGCATCGACCGGGCAAACGCGGCATCATCCACGACGATTGTCCGCAGTGGAGCTGGCATAGGCAGCCGCGTCAGGAATTGCAGGGCGATGATGAAGCCCCTCACGGATAAAGCCCCGCGATCTGTGCCGTGGGGGTTGCTCCGGGCCAGACGCGCAACGTCAGCAGGCAATTGTAGGGCAGGTCAACGGCCCACGTCTGGTGCATGTCAAACCCGCACAACACCGCCAGCGCCGCCCGCATCGCGCCTCCATGCGTGACGATCAGCGTCGGCCGCGCGGCCAGATCGCCAAGGGCGCTGGATACTCGTTCCACCAGCGCCGACCAGCGTTCTCCACCGGGCGGCGCATGGCCATCGGGATCGTCCCAGAACCGCGCCAGTGCCGCGCCTTCTACATCGCCGGGAGCCATCCCGTCCCATGCGCCAAAGTCCAGTTCGCGCCAGCGCGGATCGATTGACAGCGGCGCACCGGTCGCAAGGGCAATGGCCTCGCCCGCCAAACGCGCCCGCGACAGGTCGGAAGCGATCAGCACTTCAGCCGCCAGATTCCGCGCCTGATCGGCGCAGGCCGCGATACCGGCGGCAATAGGCGGCGCATCGGTAAGACCAATCAGCCGCCCCGCGCCTTCCGGTTCACCGTGGCGCAGGAGATAAAGGGGAAAGCTGCTCACAGGCCGTCTGCCACCCCGGCCTGCGCAAAAGTGGCCATGCCGTTGTGCGTGGCCAGCGCTGCCCGGATTACCGACACGGCCAGCGCCGCGCCGCTGCCTTCGCCCAATCGCATCCCCAGCGACAGCAGGGGATCAAGGCCCAGATGCTCCAGCAAGCGGATATGCCCCGGTTCAGCCGAACAATGGCCCGCCAGACAATGATCGGTGATCGCCGGAACGGCGGCGGCCAGCGGCGCCAGTGCGGCGCAACTGATGAACCCGTCCAGCACCACCGGGATGCGCAGACGGCGCGCCTCCAGCACGGCCCCGGCAACGCCTGCGATTTCGCGCCCGCCCAACCGGCGCAGGATTTCAAACGGGGTGTCCGGCGCATCGGCATGAAAGGCCAGCGCCCGCTCTACCACGGCTACCTTGCGCGCAATTCCGCCCGCATCAACGCCCGTTCCCGGCCCGGCCCATTGCGCGGGACTGCCGCCATAACTGCGCGCGCAAAGCGCGGCGGCGGCGGTTGAATTGCCAATGCCCATTTCGCCAACGACCAGCAGGTGCAGCCCCGGCTCCACCACCGCCGCTCCGGCAGCAAGTGCAGCAAGGCACTCCGTCTCGTCCATTGCCGCAGCGATGGTGAAGTCCGCCGTGGGCCGGTCCAGATCGAGTGCGATGACCCGCAGATCAAGTCCGGCGGCCCCGGCCAGTGCGTTGATGGCGGCACCTCCGGCAGCGAAATTGCCGACCATCGCGGCAGTCACGCTGGCGGGAAAGGCGCTGACCCCGTGGACAACGAAGCCATGATTCCCGGCAAAGATCGCCGCGCGGCCCTGTTCGATCACCGGCTGCGCCGTGCCCTGCCATCCGGCCATAAACACCGCGATGTCTTCCAGTCGCCCCAGCGATCCGGCGGGCTTGGTCAGGCTGGCCTGCCGCGCCCGCGCAGCGGTGATGGCGTCCGCATCGGCCACAGGCAAACGCTCAAGCGCCGCTTCAAAGGCGGCAAGGGACGCAAACCGGCTCATTCCGCAACGAAGCCCTGCGGCGGGGTGCGGGTTATGAAATGCCCCTTCACGCCTTGCGGCCATTGCTTGAACGGCACCCGGCCATGTTCGCTGGCGGCATAGTGGACCGCATAGTCCAGAATGGCGGTGGCGGCGTCCTCGTCCGGCGTGAACCGGCCCAGAACATAGCCGACCTTGCCGGGCGCGCGCAGGTGGATTGTGCAGAAATCGGTGCAGGCGAACAGGCACGGCATCTCCTGCACCGCCACCCCGGCATAGCGCGCGTCGCTCTCCTGTACCTGTCGCAGCGCCGCCACCAGTTGCGCGCCGCCGCGCGTCCCGGCGGAGTCCTCACGCGCATCGGCGCTATGGCGGCAAGTGTTGCAGGCCACGATAGCGGGGCCGTCCTCCACGGGTATCAGCATGGTTTTCTGGTCCTTTGATTGAAAATCATCGTTCGAACACCCGGTCGCTCCACGGTTCACGCGGTTGCCAACCGTGCCGTTCTAGTTCGGGTGTGTCGGATGTGTCTGCCGGATAGCCAATGCACAGCAGCGCGATCAGCGACCAATGCGCGGGTACATCCAGCATGGCCTGAACCAAAGGCGGATCAACGATCGACACCCAGCCAAGGCCAATGCCGCGCAGCCGTGCCGCGAGCCAGAGATTGTGGATCGCCAGCACACAGGAATATCGCAGCATTTCAGGCATGGTGGCAATGCCAAGGCCGTGCCCCGCCTCGGGCAGTTCATCGCAGAACACCGCCATCAGTTCGGGCGCTTCACGCAAGCCGTGCAGCTTTAGCGACAGGTAGTGATCGTGCCGCGCCTGCCCGGCATAACGCTCCGCCGCTTGTGCACTTTGCCCATCGGCATGGGCGGCCAGCGCCTCGCGGATGTCAGGCGTCCGCACCCGCACAAATCGCCACGGCTGCGCATTGCCGACCGACGGCGCAAGCGAGGCACAGGCCAGCAGCGCGCGCATGTCCGCTTCGCCCACGGCGCGGCGGTCGAAATGCCGGACATCGCGCCGCCAGCGCAGCAATTGCATGAATTGCTCCGCAAATTCCGCGCCGAACACAGGCGGGACCGCGCTCAGAACTCGATCCCCGGTCAAAATTCAATGCCGGCCTGGGCCTTCACGCCGGAGCGGAATGGATGCTTGACCATGGTCATTTCGGTAACAAGGTCGGCCGCCTCGATCAGCGCCTCGGGGGCGTTGCGGCCTGTGACGATAACGTGCTTCATCATGTCGCGCGCGGTCAGCACCGCCACCACTTCATCGACCGGCAGATAATCATACCGCAGCACGATGTTCAGTTCGTCGGCCAGCACCATGTGATAGCTGGGATCGGCGATCATGCGCTTGACCTCGTCCCAGCCGGCGCGGGCGGCCGCGATATCGCGTGTGCGGTCCTGCGTGTCCCAGGTAAAACCCTCGCCCATCGGCTTGAATTCGACATTGTCGGGAAAGGCATCGAACACGGCCTTTTCACCCGTTTTCATCGCCCCTTTGACAAACTGGACCACCCCCACTTTCATGCCGTGGCCAATGGCGCGAACCACCATGCCCAGCGCCGCGCTGGTTTTGCCCTTGCCCTTGCCGGTGTGGACGATCAGCAGGCCCTGTTCGCGGGTCTTGCTGGCCATGATCTTGGCCTGCGCGGTCTGCTTCTTGCGCATCTTTTCGGCGTGGCGGGCATCGCCGCCTGCAACTTCTACTTGGTTTTCAGGTTCCATCGGCCAATTCCCTTCGCATGAGATAGACATCCATGATCCAGCCATGGCGCGCGCGCAGTTCCGCCCGGCGCAACGCGATCCGGGGACCGGCTTGCGCCAGGGGGCCCTGTTCCAGCGCCTCGTGCGCCATGCCCAGATAAGCGCCCCACCAGATGGTGATGCCTTGCGGTTGCAGCCCCTCGAACGCGCAACCGCTGTCAAGCATCACGACAATCGTGTCGGCTCCGGCAGGCCAGCCATGGGCGCGCAGCAGCCGCCCGGTGGTGATCGTCACCGGGCCGGCCAGCGGGTTCAACGGCATGGCATGGGCAGCGGTCAGCGCCTGAATACTGGTGATGCCCGGCACCACCCGCACGGCGATTTCCACCCCCGCGCTGCGCAGCCGGTCAGCAATGCGCAAGGTGCTGTCATACAGCGAGGGATCACCCCAGACGAGCAGCGCCAGCTTGCCACCGCCGGGCAAATGTTCGGCGATCTGCACCCGCCACGCATCGGCAATGGCATCATGCCAAGCGTTGACGTCATCCAGATAAGTGGCCCCATTGCCGCGCACTGGCAAGTCAAATTCCACAATCCGCGTTGGCCCCGTCAGCACCTGCGCGCAGATCTCCCGGCGCAGGTCGATCAGATCGGACTTGGCCTGCCCCTTGCGCGGCAACAGGATCAGGTCGGCACGGTTCATCGCCGCGACAGCCTGCGCTGTCAGGTGATCGGGGTTGCCAGTGCCGATACCGATCAGGTGGAGGTCGATCATTGGGCATCTCGGCACGAAGCGGGCGCGATCATGTGGAAATAGCTGCCGGTGACATGGCCGCGATGCGATCCGCTTTCGGCCACCGCCGCGCCTTCGGCATCGGTCACAAGCGCCAGCGGCGCGTCGCTCTGTTCGGCAATGGTTGAATAGTGGAACTCGTGCCCGCGCAGCCTGGTCCCGGCGGCAAGGCGCGATACCGGCACCAGCAGTTCGGCATGGCGATAGCCAAGGTGCATCTTGCGCTGGGCATGGCTGGTGACAAGCCCCAGCAGCCCGGCCATCCGGTGCCGTTCTCCGCTCTTGTCGATCAACCCCTGCCCCAGCACCATATAGCCGCCGCATTCGCCGTGCACGGGCCGCGTTTGCGCATGGCAGCGCAGGCCGGACAGGAATGTTGCAGCCGCCGCAATGGTCCCGGCGTGCAGTTCGGGATAGCCGCCGGGCAACCACACCAGATCGGCATGGGCGGCAGGCGCTTCATCGGCCAGCGGCGAGAATGGCAGGATCTCCGCCCCGGCGCGCCGCCAGCCTTCGATCAGATGCGGGTAGACGAACGAAAAGGCCGCATCGCGCGCCATGGCGATCCGCTGGGCCGGAGGGGCAGGCAGGTTGCCGCCGTCGGCTTGTGGTGCGGCACCAGCGGCAAGGCGAATAACGTCAAGATCGACATGGGCGCGCAGGAACGCTGCAAACTCGGCAATCGCGCGATCAAGGTCGGGATGCTCCACCGCCTGAACCAGCCCCAGATGGCGTTCGGGCAGGGTCAGGTCGCCGCGCCTTGGCAGGGCGCCCAGCACCGGAATGCCCACCGCCTCCATGCCCTTGCGCACCAGCCGTTCATGACGCGGACTGGCCACGCGGTTCAGGATCACCCCGGCAAATGGCAGCCCCGGATCAAGGCTGCTGAACCCCAGCGCGGTGGCGGCGGCGGACTGCGCCTGCCCCGACACATCCAGCACCAGCACGATCGGCCAGCCCATCCGGCGGGCCATGTCGGCGCTGGCACCATTGCCCGACGCACCCTTGCTGGCCACGCCATCGAACAACCCCATCGACCCTTCGGCCAGCACCATGTCCGCGCCCCCGGCCTGCGCCGCAATGGCAGCGATCAGATCGTCCTCCATCGCCCAGCTATCGAGATTGAACGACGGCCTGCCACTCGCCGCGCGGTGAAACGCCGGGTCGATATAGTCCGGCCCGCTCTTGAACGGCTGCACCGCCAGCCCGTCTTCGGTCAGGGCGCGCAGCAGGCCCAGCATCACCGTGGTCTTGCCTGTGCCCGATGCGGGGGCGGCGATCATCAATCCCGGAGTCTGGTGGCGCGCGCTCATTCGGCCGCACCGCCAAAACGTGACGTGGCATCCTGCGGCCTGAACCGGCGATCATAACCGGGCGCATAGAGGCTGCTTTCGGCAAAATCCTGCGCCGCCAGCACCCGCCCGACCAGGATCAGGGCGGTGCGCTCCATGCTCCCGGCGATGGCCTGTTCAATAGTGTCGAGCGTGGCGCGCACGATCCGCTGATCGGGCCAACTGGCGCGCCAGACCACCGCGACGGGGCAATCCGCGCCATAGGCCGGCGTCAGGTCCGCCACCACTTGCGCCAGATTGTGAACCGAAAGGTGAATGGCCAGCGTCGCGCCGGTCACGGCAAAGTTGGCCAGGCTTTCGGCGGGCGGCATCGTGCTGGCGCGGCCCGGTGTGCGGGTCAGCACCAGCGATTGCGCCAGCGCGGGCAGGGTCAGCTCTGCCTCCAGCGCAGCGGCGGCGGCGGCGAAAGCCGGGACGCCGGGTGTGATCGTAAAGGGAATGTCCAGCGCGCGCAGGCGGCGCAACTGCTCGCCCATGGCAGACCACACCGAAAGATCGCCCGAATGCAGCCGCGCCACATCGTGCCCGGCGGCATGGGCGGCGGCGATTTCGGCCATGATCTGGTCCAGTTCCAGCGGCGCGGTGTTCACGATCCGGGCGCCCGGCGGGCAATGATCCAGCACGGCGACCGGGATCAGCGACCCGGCATAAAGGCACACCGGGCTGCCCGCGATCAGATCGCGTCCGCGCAAAGTGAGAAGATCGGGCGCGCCGGGACCGGCGCCAATGAAGTGGACGGTCATGTCGGGGTTCCCTGAAGGTTGACACTGGCAGCAATGGCGCACGTCGCCATGCGATCGGGGGAGATGTGGCGCGGCGACAGCAGGCGCGCACCCGCGCCAGCAGCGGCAAGCGCGGACGCTTCGGCCACGCTGCCGACGTGACGAGCGTTCAGGCTGGCGATGGAGCGCGTGGGGGTGGAAACGGCAGCCAGTGCATCGGACGCCACGCCCATCAGCGGCAGGCCCAGCGCTTCGGCCAGAGGGAGCAGCGCTGCGAGCTTGTCTTGCGCCGTGGCCAGATGCGTCACCGGCGGTTGCCCCTGCTCCGCCAGCGCGAACGCCGCGCGCAGCGAAGGCAGGCCGACGCCTGACCGAAAGCCGAACCCGGCGATGATCACAGCGTCACGCTCCATTGCACCACCGGATAGCGCGCGCGCCAGCCGTGCCGGTTGCCCAGCGGTGCGGCGTCGGCCAGTTCGATGCGCAGGAGGCTCCCGCCCTTCTGGCCATGCCACCGGGCTAGCAGCGCTTCTGATTCCAGCGTCACCGCATTGGTCACCAGCCGCGTTCCGGCGGGCAAACGTGCCCATAGCGTGTCCAGCAAGGCTTCCGATAAACCACCGCCGATGAACACCGCATCGGGCAATGGTCCCGGTGGCAGGGCATCCGGCGCAATCCCGACGACAACTTTCAGCCGATCAACGCCCAGCGCAGCGGCGTTGGCCCGCACACGGTCCGCGCGCACCGGATCCGCCTCTATCGCACAGGCCCGGTTGGCCAGGTGGGCCAGCAGCCATTCGATCCCGATCGATCCCGATCCCGCGCCAATATCCCACAGCAGCTCACCCGCACACGGGGCCAGCGCCGATAGCGTCAGCGCGCGTACCGGACGCTTGGTCAACTGCCCGTCGGACGCAAACCAGTGGTCCGGTCGGCCCGCCGTCAGCGGCAAGGACGGGCCATGCCCGGCACACTCGATCCCGGCCGCTACCGGATGGGCGATGTCGGTGAAAGACAGCCCCTCGGCGCGCGCGGTGCGAACCCGTTCGCGCGGCCCGCCCAGCGCTTCCATCACATGCAACGCTGACGCGCCAAAGCCTTGGCCGGTCAGATAGTCCGCCAGCGCGGCCACCGCCGCGCCATCGCGCAACAGTGCAATGACGCGCCGCCCTGGTGCCAGGTGGGGCTTGAGCCGATCTAACGGCGCGGCATGGAGGCCAAGACAGGCCACATCCTGAACCGGCCAGCCCAGCCGCGCAACCGCCAGCGTGAAAGTGGAAGGCGCGGGGATCGCCACCCATTCGCCCGGATCAAGCAGGCGCGCCACACTGCTTCCCGCCCCGAACCAGAACGGATCGCCCGATGCCAGCATCACCACCCGCTGCCCGCGATGTTGCATCAGCAGGGCAATGCCATCGGCAAAGGGTACTGGCCATTCGATCATGGTACAGGTAATCGCGGGCAGCAGCGACAGGTGCCGTGCCGGTCCCATGACCAGTCCGGCCTGCGCCAGCGCCGTGCGGGCGGCGGCGGAAAGGCCGTCCGGCCCGTCCTCGCCAATGCCGATGATCGTCAACCACGCTTCAGGAGCCATATCAGCCATGCCCAACGTCCTCCTGCTGGGCGGCACGACAGAGGCCAGCGCGCTTGCCCGCCTGCTTGGCGCGCGGGGCATTGCGACGACGCTCAGCTATGCCGGACGGACCGAAAACCCCCGCGCTCAACCGGTGCCGGTGCGTGTCGGCGGGTTCGGCGGTGTGGCGGGGCTGGCCGATTATCTGCGCCACCACCGCGTGACTCATCTGGTGGACGCGACCCACCCCTTTGCCGCAACGATGAGCAGCCATGCCGTGGAGGCGGCCCGCCTGGCCGGAGTGCCTCATGTAGCGCTGACCCGCCGGGCGTGGCAACCGGTCGCCGGAGACCGCTGGACCCGCGTTGCCAGCATCGACGGTGCGGTGGCAGCGCTGGCCGGGCACTCCCGCCGCGTAATGCTGGCGCTGGGCCGGATGCATGTGGCAGCCTTCGCTGCCCAGCCGCAGCATCATTATCTGTTGCGCTTTGTCGATGCGCCAGACCAGCCGCCGGGCTTGCCCCATCACACCCTGATCGTCGATCGCGGGCCGTTCACCGCCACAGGCGACAGCGCATTGATGGAGGCGCACGCCATCGATCTGGTGGTGTGCAAGAACGCTGGCGGGCAAGGCGCAGAGGCCAAGCTGATCGCCGCACGGGATCTGGGCCTGCCGGTCCTGATGATTGATCGCCCTGCCGTTCCGGGCCGGGCCGAATGCTATCGCCCGGAAGATGTACTGGTCTGGCTGGGTCATGACGCCGAACCCAAGGCCGAACGCGACGTGTAGAGGATCGGACCGAGCTTTCGCCCACTTGTCCGTTCGATGATCCGCGTCAGGCTTGATCCGACGATCACCATGGTCCGCATGTCGGCCATGTCTGCACGGGCCTGACCCAGCGGTACGATCCGCAATTGCTCGTCGGGCGTCGATACGGCGCGGGCGAACAAGATCGGGCGATCCGGGCCGCACACTTCGCGCAGCAATTCCAGCACACGTTCGAAACCTTCGGGCCGGGCTTTTGACCTCGGGTTGTAGAAGGCCATGGCAAAGTCCGCCTCTGCCGCCAGCCGCAACCGTTTTTCGATCAAATTCCACGGCTTGAGATTGTCCGACAGATTGATCGCGCAAAAATCATGACCCAGCGGCGCCCCCGCCCGCGCGCTGGCGGCCAGCATCGCGGTGATGCCGGGCAGCACCCGGATGTCGAGATCGCGCCAGTGGGCCGGGCCTGCCTCCAGCGCCTCGAACACGGCGGCGGCCATCGCGAAAACGCCCGGATCGCCCGATGATACCACCACCACGCGCCGCCCCTGCGCCGCGAGCTCCAGCGCATGGGCGGCCCGGTCCAGCTCCACCCGGTTATCGGACGGATGCAGTGTCAGCCCGGCGCGCGGGGCGATCCGGGCGACATAGGGAATATAGCCGATGACATCGCTTGCCCCGGCCAGAGCGGCGGTGACTTCGGGCGTAATCAGCGCCTCGTCGCCCGGCCCCAGACCGGCGATGGCCAGCCAGCCGCTCATGGCCCCGGCACTCATGGCCGGCGCCCCTGGCCGTGAATCAGCAGGATCGAGAAATAGGGCGTGACCGTTTCGGCCTCGATCAGCCGCGTGACCCGCTGACCTGGCATGGCGGCATGTTCGACCAGCCATGCCGCATCCTCGCGCCCGGCAGCGGCCACCGCGCGGCGCAGTTTGGGCAGGTTGCGCCCGATCTTCATCACCACCAGCGCATCTGTATCGCGGATGCGTCGCACCAGTTCATCCTCGGGCAGGGTCGCCATCGCGATGGTCAGCACATCGTCGCCCCAGGTGATCGGGATGCCGGTTGCGTTCCACGCCCCGGCCATGCCGGTGATACCCGGAACCACTGCCACCGGAACCGTGCCCGCCAGCCGGGTGTGCAAATGCATGAATGAACCGTAGAAAAACGGATCGCCCTCACACAGCACGACCACGTCTTCGCCTGCCTGCGCCAGCATGACCAATCGCTGCGTGCATTCGGCATAGAAAGCGGAAAGACAGTCGTTGTAGCGCGGGTCGGATAACGGAATCTCGGTCGTCACCGGATATTCCATCGGGATTTCGATCACGTCGGGGCGCAGCATTCCTTCGACAATCCGCCGCGCCTGTCCTGGTCGCCCGGCCTTGCGGAAATAGGCCACGTGGCGGGCGCCACGCACCAGCCGGTCAGTGCGAACGCTCAACAGATCGGGCGCACCCGGACCCAAACCCACGCCGTGGATCGTCCCGCAGGAAAGGGCCGCGCTCATTCGGTGCCGCTCGCCAAAGCGTTGATCGCAGCAACCGTGATCGCGCTGCCGCCCAGCCGCCCTTCAACGATGCAGCACGGCACCGGCGGCGCGGCCCATAACGCGGCCTTCGATTCGGCCGCGCCGACAAAGCCCACCGGACAGCCGATGACCGCCGCAGGGCGCGGGCAATCGGGATCTTCCAGCATATTCAGCAGATGGAACAGCGCGGTTGGCGCGTTGCCGATGGCCACCACCGCGCCTGCCAGATGCGGCCGCCACAGTTCCAGTGCGGCGGCAGAGCGGGTGTTACCCATTGCCCGCGCCATGTCGGGCACTTGCGGCGCATTCAGGGTGCAGATGATCTGATTATCAGCAGGCAGCCGCGCACGGGTGATCCCTTCGGACACCATCCGCGCATCGCACAGCACCGGCGCGCCAGCGGCCAGCGCCGCCCGCGCCGCACTGGCAAAGCCGGGTGAGAAGCGGATATGCGCGGCAAGGTCCACCATCCCGGCGGCGTGGATCATGCGCACCGCCACCGGTTCCTCATCAGCGAAAAAGGGCGCCAGATCGGCTTCGGCGCGGATCATGGCGAAAGACTGGCGATAGATGGCCGCGCCATCGGTTTCATAGATATGGGGCATCAAGCGGCTCCGAAATGGGCGAGAAGCTCGGCTGGGCTGAGCGCAGAGCGAACTGGCAACGCACCGGCGGGTGCGTTCAGGGAAAGATCGAACAGGCCATCGCGGCCGGTCAGCGTGACATCGGCGGCGCGCTGGCGGGCGCAGCCCTTGGCACAGCCCGAAACATGCAGCCGCCCGGCGACATGCGGTGCAAGGCGGCGGGCAAGATCGCGGGTTTCAACCGAGGCCTGCGGGCAGCAGGGCGCGCCGGGGCAAGCATCGACATGCAGCAGCGGGTCGGCAGGATTATCGATCAGCCCACCGGCGCAAACGGCAGGCGCGCCTTCCACCAGCAGCACACGCCACGGCGTGATCCGCACCGCTGCGGCGGGCGATGCTTCCACCATCCCGGCCAGTATCCGCGCCTCTATCCGGCCAAACGGCAAGCCATAGGCCCAACTCCCATCACGGAGGCCCAGATCATGAAGGCCCGGCACGATGCAAGCAGCCGACGGCGCGGGCAGAATGTCGCCACAGGCCCATTCGGGCAGGACCAGCCGGTGTCGCGCCATGCGCCCCGCTTTCGCGCCGCCGCTGGCCGCAAACCAGTGGGCGAGCGCGATCAGCGCGTCCACTTCCCTGCCAGCAGCAACCGCCATACCGGTGGCGCGGCCATCGGCGCGCAGGATCAGACCGCCATCGCCGCCGCGCTCAATGCGGAAATCGCCCGCCTCGCCACCCAGAATGCAGGTCTGACCGGCATCGATGGCAAAGCCCACTTTACCGAGCAGATCGGGCAACTCATCCAGCCGGGTCAGCAACGCGCCCGCAATGCGATGGCTGTCATCACCGACCCGCCAATCCGGCGCGACCAGAATGTTGCGCCGCTGTTCGATGACAGGGTCAGGGTCCACCAGATCCAGCACCAGCAACCGGTCGAGCAGCGCCTGCCAGCCAGTTTCAGGCACCCCGCGAAGCTGGAGATTGGCGCGGGCGGTCATGTCGATCAGGCCATTGCCGTGCACCACGGCGGCATCGCACAGGCCCAGCACTTGCGCCCGCGTCAGGCGGCCAAGCCGAGGCTTTACCCGCACCAGCAGCCCGTCGCCCGCCATCATCGGGTGCCAGGCATCGGGGCACCAGCCCTTCACCGCAAAACTGCTCATGCCCTGTCCTCAAGCCTTGGCAGGCTGGCGAGGATGGAATTGCGCCGGGTCTGCCACAGCCCGGCGGCATGGAGCGCGGCAAAGCGGGCTTCCATCGCCGCCAGCGCAGCCGGATTCTCGCGTTCAAGAAATGCGCGAACATCGGTCTGGCCCAGTGTCGCGTCGTGATAAAGGTCGAACAGATGCGGCGGTACGCTGCCTGAAAGGTGCGCAAAGGCACCCATATGGTCCAGCGTCGCGGCCAGTTCTGCCCCCCCGCGAAAGCCGTGCCGCATCATGCCCGCCACCCAGCCTGGGTGCGCCGCGCGGGCGCGGACCACGCGGGCGATCTCTTCGGTCAGGGTGCGCGCAACGGTGCGCCCCGGATCGCGATTGTCGAGGTGGTAGAGCGCCGCCGAACCACCGATCAGCGCCTTGGCAGCGGCAAAGCCCGCCTCGTGCGCGGCATAATCGGCGGCCAGCAGCAGATCGGTTTCGGGCAAGTCCTGAAGATGGACAAAGGCGTCCGCTCCTTCAACACGCTGGCGCAGGCCGTCAGGATCGGCAAAGGTTCCGATCGCATCGGAGGCTGCGTCAAACGCATGGTCCGATGCCGCCAGCCATGCCTCACCAGCAGCGCGCCGGGCCGCTTCAGTATAGACCTCGGCTGCATCGCCAAGACCCAGTCCATAGCTGCCGGGGGCCGGGCCATAGACGCGCGGTGCCGCAGCCTGCCCTGCAAACGGGTTCCAGTCCGCCGGTTCATCGCGCAAACACAGCGCGCGCACCGCTTGGCCAAACAGTATCGGCAGCGCAGGAAAGGCATCGCGGAACAGGCCGGAAATCCGCAACGTCACATCGATACGCGGCCGGTCCAGCAGCGCCAGCGGCAGGATTTCGATGCCTGTTACCCGTTCGGACGCGGTGTCCCACAGCGGCTTTGCGCCCAGCAGGTGCAGCGCCATGGCGAATTCCTCGCCCGCCGTGCGCATCGTGGCCGATCCCCACAGATCGACCACCAGCCCGCGCGGATAATCGCCGTGATCCTGCAGATGCCGCCGGATCAGCTCCTCTGCCAGTGTCACCCCTTGGGCATGGGCCGCGCGTGAAGGCACGGCGCGCGGGTCTATCGCATAAAGGTTTCGCCCGGTTGGCAGCACATCGCTGCGCCCGCGAAAGGGGGAGCCGGAGGGACCGGGCGGAACGCGGCGTCCGTCGAGTGCCGCCAGCAATCCGGCCCGCTCGGCTGCGCCCTGATCTCCCCGCCCGAACACATGCAGCCCGTCACCGAACTGGCTGTCCTTTACATCGCAAACGAAGCGGTCGATCCGGGTGATCGCCTCGACCAGCGTGGCCGCGTCATCAAGGCCCAGTTCCGCCTCAAGTCCCAGCACGCGCGCTTCGTCGCGGATGTTCACTTGCAGACGGTCGCGGCGGGCCGGGTCCAGCCCGCCAGCGTTGGAGAATTCATCCAGCAGCGCCTCGATCCGGGCCAGCCCCGCACCGCTTTGCGTTTGCACCAGTGGCGGGGGAACGTGCCCGATCGTAACCGCGCTGATCCGGCGCTTGGCCTGCGCCGCTTCGCCGGGATCGTTGACGATGAACGGATAGATCACCGGCATCGCGCCGGTCAGCGCCTCGGGCCAGCAAGCATCGGACAGCGCGACTGATTTGCCCGGCAGCCATTCCAGTGTGCCATGTGCGCCGATATGCACCAGCGCGTCCACGCTTCGCTGGCGCAGCCACAGGTAGAACGCCACATAGCCATGGCGCGGGCAGCGGGACAGGTCGTGATAGTCGCCGTCGCGATGGGCGCGTTCGCCGCGTTCGGGCTGCAAGGCTACCAGCGCGTTGCCGATGGGCAGCGCGGCAAAACGGAACGCGCCATCGGCGGCGGCAGCATCGGCTTCCGGCTCGCCCCATGCGGCGAAAAGTTCAGCGCGCAGGGTATCGGGCAGTGCTGCCAAAGCCTTGCGGTACTCTGCCATCGGCCAGTGCTGATGTGTGCATTGAAGGAGCGCTGCCAGTCCGGCCTGCGCGTCAGTGGCATATCCCGCCTCGGCCAGATCGGCCAGGATCGCCTCGGCAGAAGCCAGCGCATCCAGCCCCACGGCGTGGGCCATCTGGTATGTCTTGCCGGGATAAGTAGACAGGACCAGCGCAACCCGCCGTTCTGCAACCGGCGTTTGGGCAAGTGCGATCCAGCCCGCCACCCGCGCGGTGATCGCCCCAACCCGGCCTGCATCGGCGCGATGGATGGTGCGGGCAAAGCCAAGCGCGGGATCGCGCGTCCCCGCCTCCTTGAAGCTGGCGACGCCTGCAAACACCCGCCCGTCAATTTCGGGCAAGACCACGTGCATGGCAAGGTCTGCCGGGGAAAGCCCGCGCGAAGCCGCTGCCCATCCCGCGCGCCCGGACGTGGCCAGCGCCAGCTGAAACACGGGAACGCCCGCGCCATCAAGCGGGGTGGCGCCGTCATCGCCCCGCGCGGAAAAAGCGGTAGCGTTGATGATCGCTGCCGGGCCAAGCCCGCGCACCCAGCGGTCCACCTGTTCGCGCACCTGCGGGGCTTTCAGCGAGGGGACGAAGATCGACAATGCATCGAAACCGCGCTGCTCGAACGCGGTATGCAGGGCGGCAAACGGGTCCAGATCGTGGGCGGTCAGGTAAGAACGATAGAACACGATCAGGACCAGCGGCCTTGCGGGATCGCGCGCAAAGGCTTCAAGATCGATCACGCCCCGGCCGGGATGCCAGCCTCCCGCCATCAGCAGCGGATCGAATGTCCGGGCGGGGGCATCAATCAGCCCCGCCAGCTGCGACAGCGCGGCAAGCGCCGCCTGCGCCGCCCTTGCACCGCCAGCATCGCACCACTGCGCAAGTTCGCGCAACGCGGTCACCGGCACGGTCGAGGCCGCATCCAGCCGCGCATCCTCAAAGCCGTCGCCGGGCAGCACGGCCAGCACGATCCCGCGCGACCGGGCCAGCGCCTCGACCTGTTGCAGCCCGTAGCTCCAATAGGGCGTGCCGCCGATCAGCCGGATCAGGATCGCCTTTGCGCCCGACAGCGTCCGCTCGGCATACGTGTCGACCGACAGCGGATGCATCAGCGCCGCCAGATTGGCGAGCCGCAGCGAAGGAAATGTCGCATCGTCTGCACGGGCCTGATGCCATGCCGCCGCGAACGCCCCCAGATCGCTGTCCGAAAAGGACAGGACCACAAGATCCGCGGGCTCTTGCCCCAGATCCTGCGGGACGGCGGTTTCCTCCATCCCGTGCGTTTCGCGGAAAATGACGTGCATGGCCCGCGCCTTACGCCAGCAGCACCGCGCGAATGGCATCGGCGTCGACGTGATCGTGCTCGGCAATGGCGACCAGCGTGGTGCGGCGCGGCTCGTCAGGGCGCCACGGGCGATCGTACTGGTGCCGCACCCGCGCGCCCACCGCCTGCACCAGCAGCCGCATCGGCTTTCCCGCAACGGCGGCATAGCCCTTTACGCGCAGGATATGGTGATCGCGGGCCAGCGTCTCGATCCGCGCGACCAGCGCCGCCGGATCGGCGATCTCGCCCCATTCGATAACGGTGCTGTCAAAGTCGTCGTGTTCGTGATCATCCTCACCATCATGGTGCGATGGGCGCGCGGCGATGTCGTCCTCGGCTGCGGCATCAAGCCCCAGGATCACACGCGGATCGACCACGCCTTCGGTCAGTTCTATCACCGGAACCGGGCGACTAAGCTCTGCCGCAATGATCGCGCGCGCGGCGGCTACGCCTTGGGGTCCGGCCAGATCGACCTTGGTCAGCAGGATCATGTCGGCGCAGGCCAGCTGATCCTCGAACACTTCCGACAGCGGCGTCTCGTGATCGATGCTCGGATCGGCGGCGCGCTGGGCGTCAAGCGCTGCCACATCGGGCGCGAACCGGCCTGCCGCGACCGCTTCGGCATCGGCCAGCGCCAGCACGCCGTCCACGGTGATCCGGCTGCGGATCGCAGGCCAGTCGAACGCCTTGAGCAGCGGCTTTGGCAACGCCAGACCCGATGTCTCGATCAGGATGTGATCGGGGCGCGGATCAAGCGCCAGCAGCTTTTCCACCGTCGGGATGAAATCGTCCGCCACGGTGCAGCAGATGCAGCCATTGGCCAGCTCTACGATGTTTTCCGCCGGGCAATCAGGAATGGCGCAGGACTGCAGAATCTCGC
Source organism: Blastomonas sp. 34TW (assembly GCF_059803595.1). Classification (NCBI taxonomy): domain Bacteria; kingdom Pseudomonadati; phylum Pseudomonadota; class Alphaproteobacteria; order Sphingomonadales; family Blastomonadaceae; genus Blastomonas; species Blastomonas sp. 34TW. Next base: position 10,692 of record NZ_JAPFGW010000019.1, on the reverse strand, counting down.
CATCCACACCCAGCGAACCGAATTCGTTGACCACCACGGCCAGCCTGCGGCCACCGGCATTGTGGATCAGGTGGCTGATGAGCGTGGTTTTCCCCGCGCCCAGAAAGCCCGTGATGATGGTGACCGGCACCTTGGACAGGGACGCCTTGGACAGGTCTGGCATAGTAACTTCCCCGCGCGCCAGAGCGAGACACGGCGGGGCTTGCCGGACAAGTCCGGTCGGCGCGCGACGACGGGCGGGCGCGACAAAGCACCCGTAACCACGCAACCCGTGCAGCCCCAGCCACACAGCTTCGTCGCTCAGACGGAGAGTTACCGTGCCGTGACCATCCCCTGGATCAGGCAAGAGCGACCGGTGCGCCGGCAGGTCTCCTGGCTCGCGGGTCACAGCTTGATGCACGCCTTCCCAGACTTGGCGCTTGCGCGCTGCCCAGTGGCTGCTCCTGAATTCAGGAGCATGTGCATCGCGCTATCCGCTTACAGTTGCAGGGACAGCCACGGATTTGGGAGCACGCTCCCGCACCGCATTCCCGATTAAGCCCCTTGCGGGGCACCGGCGCGATCATTGAAGGGCGGGTTACCCCGATCCTTCACCGCGCGCTCTAGACGAAAATGCCAGCCAAGCCAATTGATGATGTTGCTTCACGCAACGTGGACGGTCAGGCACCGACCGAAACCTCGATTTCATCGAACCGCTTCCATCGATAGATCGCGTAACTCGCCAGCCAGCAGAACACGAAAAGACCGATGATGGCGAAGCCCAGACCATTGAAATTTTCACCCAGTTCAATGGCGATCCGCCATGGCGCACCCGTAAGGGCCAGCTTGTCGCCAATCAGGGCCAGCGTTTCGATTCCACCAATGACAATCGCCACGATGGCCGAGATCAGGGTGATGGTGATGTTGTAGTAGAGCTTGCGGATCGGCTTCACGAAGGCCCATTCATAAGCGCCCAGCATCACCACGCCGTCCGCCGTATCGATGAGGGCCATACCGACCGCGAACAGGGCGGGCAGGACCAGGATTGTCCCGATCGACAGGCCATCGGCGGCCTGGCTGGCCGACATGCCCAGAATGGCAACTTCGGTTGCTGTATCGAACCCAAGCCCGAACAGAAACCCCAGCGGGGCCATATGCCAGCTTTTGTTCACGAGGCGGAACATCGGCCTGAACAGTCTGGAAAGCAGACCGCGCCCACCCAATAGCAGATCAAGATCGTCCTCGGCATAGCTGCCGCCTGCACGAACATGGGCAAAAGTCCGCCAGACAGAGCGCAGGATGACCAGGTTCATGCCGGCGATCGTGAACAGGAAAAGCGCGGAAATCACGGTTGCAATCACGCCACCGATTTCCTTGAAGGCGCCGAACTGCGACAGCGCGCTGGCCGTCACCGCAATGATGATCGATGCTATGGCAATGATTCCGGAATGCCCGATCGCGAACCAGAATCCGACCGAAACCGGGCGCTGCCCGTCCTGCATCAGCTTGCGGGTCACATTGTCAATCGCCGCAATATGATCGGCATCAACCGCGTGACGCAGGCCCAGCCCCCAGGCAAGCACAGCGGTGCCGAGCATTAACGGCTGTGCATGAAACAGGCTGAATGCCCAGACCCAGACCCCAATGTTGGCGGCGATCAATCCGGCAAACAAGGCACCAATTCGTCGGCGCAGAGACAGGGATGGCAGTGACTTCGTGAGGTGCATGATTGGCTCGGCGATTGAGGAATATACAAACGAAGGATGGCGCCGCAGACGTGCTGCAGCGCCGCCCATCAAGGGATTTCGCTAGAAATTGACCTTTGCGCCAATCCTCACAGTTCGAGGCTCGACCACGCGGCTCAACCGGCCTTCCACCGGAGCACCTGCATCGAAGGCGGGGATGTAGGACTCGTAATAATAGGCGATGTCCTTGTCCCGGCTGTCGAAGATGTTCAGCACTTCTCCAAATATCTCGACCTTCTTGCCCTTCCACGCGGCCCGGGCATTCATGACGGTGCTGCCTCGATCCCGGACACTGTTGTCCTCGACAAGCGGAGAAGGTCCAAGGTGGCGCACCCGAATGCTGGCTTCCCAGGGATCAAGAATGATGGCGGCACCGGCTGAAGCCGCGTTCTCAAATGCATTGGGGATGTGATCGCCATTGTCGAAGCGCGCATGGCTGGCGGTATAGTTTCCATCAAGCGCAAGCCAAGGGAACGGCCGCCAGAAGGCGACGATTTCATAGCCATGACGCCCACTGGCACCCGACGGTTCAACAGCATTGGAATCGCCAATGAAACGAAGTTCGCTGCCGACATGCAGCCACCAGTAAGTCGCGGTTAACGTGACCCCGGAGAATTGAATGCGTCCTCCCAGTTCCTTGCCGATGCCGCGAACCAGAACGGGAACAGGCGTGTCCCTGTTGACCGCACCCCGAACATCGTTGGAATGGAATCCACGGCCCCAGTTGGCGTAGAGTTCAAGATGCGGCGTAACCTGATAGGCGATTGACGCCTTGGGAGAGAGAATCGACGCTGAGCCACTGCCTTCGCCCAGCGACGCCGCAACAGAATCTCGTGCACGCACGGAATAGTGATAATAGTCCCCGCGAAGACCACCTGTCACACGCAGTCCCGCCAAGGGTTTCCAAGCGACTTCGCCGTAGAGCGCGGAAGACAATTCCCCGACCCGAAAGTGCCCGAGAGATTCAAGAAATGCGCGGGCAGCCGTTCGATCGACACCAACATTCCCGACGGCGTCGTATCTGTTTTCGGTGCCAAGGCTCACAGCCAGACTGTCAGCGATTTCCCAATGTTTTTGTGCGGACAGCCCGAGGACCCAACGCCGGTCGAACTGCTTGATCTGCGCGCTTGTGCCATCCGGATCGGTGTAAGTGGGGTTCGAGAACATCGACCAGTCGTAAAACTGGGCATAGACATTGGCGCGCCATGTCGGTTGCTTGACCGCGATGTTAGCCACCAGGCGCGTCGTCTCACCCCGCGCGGAAGGATCTGGAGAGCAGAACACATCCGCACACAACGCCGTGCCGATAATGCGCTCGGGGATTTGCTCGGTTGGGTGCCATGTCGCCCGGTAGGCATGGAGAGATGCCTCCAATGTGCCCGCACCGGTCGGCATGCTATATTTCGCGAACCCCGAGTAATGGCGCAGACGTTCAGGTTCCTGCCACGGTCCGTCATAGGCCTTGGCCTGGGCGACAAGCGTGAGGTCTCCGCCGCCCAGGTCGTGCAATGTTCCACCCGCAGCGACGCGGCGCCAACCATATGAACCAGTCTCGGCCGATGCCCATGGCCGGTCATAACCCTTGATGGTCGTCATATAGGCTGCTCCCGCCAGAGCGAAATCACCGCCATCGGCGCGGTAGGGCCCTTTACGAAAATCCTCCCGGCCCACGATCTCCGGAATGAGGCCGTTGAGGTCGAGATAGCCATGACCATGTCCGTGGGTACGAAAGTTCATCTGCACATCATCGATATAGGTACTGAAGTCAGACCCATGGTCGAGGTTGAAACCGCGCAGGAAATACTGGTTGGCTTTGCCGCTCCCAGAATGCTGGGCTGCAACCAGCCCGGGCACCGCTTCCAGCAGTTCGGCCACGCGGAGAAGAGGCCGCACGAGGAGATCGGCCCCTCCGACGCTTCCTTCGCTCGCTGATTTGGCAGTGCCGATCATGGCCTCACCGCGACCGAAAACCACAATGTCGTTACCCGCCACGACTGCATCCGCGCTTGTTTGCGATGCCTTTTCAGAGGTTTCGGCAAATGCCGGTTTTCCGATACAGATCAGCGCAAGGGCGCTGCTGGTAGTAATGGTCTTGATCACTAAATAGTCCCCCGGCGTCTTGCGACGTGGCCGGGGCAAACCCGCGCGAACGGGCGACACGCGCGGCGGCCGGACGCCATGGGCGGCCGACGCACGTCTCCGATGCGGCCCCAGCCGCTCGTTCGTCGCTCAGACGGAGTTCACCGTGCCGCAGCCATCCTCTGGACCAAGGCAAGAGCGACCAGACGCCGGCAGGTCTCCTGGCTCACGGGTCACAGCTTGATGCACGCCTTCCCAGACCTCGCATGATTTAGCGTCCGGCCCAGTGGCTGCCCCTTCCAAGAGGAGCGATGTACATCGCGCTATCCGCTTACAGTTGCAGAGACAGCCGCGGATTTGGAAGCAAGCTTCCGCACCGCATTCCCGATTAAGCCCCTTTCGGGGGCACCGGCGCGATCAATGAAAGGCGGACTAGTCTGCCCGTCGATACCTCACCTAACTGAAGTGATCGGAAAAGCCAATAACGCTTGGAGCAGGGATTGAATCAACGATTACTGCATCCCGCGCCACCATTGCCATTGGCACGGCCAGAGCGCACCAACCGCGCGCACTCGATTTGAATGGCGGGTTTTCACTGAACCTATCGTTGGCCATCGGACTCCTGTACGACCGGAAGTGGTCGCCACCTGCCGGAAGCTCATGGAAATTGGATATCGGAATGGCGACGTGTTCGCCTTCCCCGACAGATGGCGCGAATATCTTGTGTAAATGTCTCAAATCAATTCCTCGTGCCGCGACACGTTGGATAGCGCGTACATCCCCAGAACTGATTTCCCGCGCGGTGGCCGCGCCGAGCTGTGCGTCGGCGCATTGACGAACCACATTGCGGACACGACGGCGCCGACGATGGTTGCTGGCTTGCCGTTGTGGTCGAGCGCGACGGGGGGACCGGCGCTGAAGGGCGTGGCCTGACCACAACTCTAGACTGGCTCGTTGGAACAGGTATACCCAGCGCCTGCAAATCATGAGCAGCTTGCGCACGTCTGCCTAACGCATCCAGCAAGGCGGGATCACCAGTTTGCGCCCGAGCGGCGATCTGTTGCGGCCCTGACTGCAACGCCGCGATCGACGACGTTATCTTGGACTGTAGGTCATCGCGTTTCGTTGCCCAGTTTGTTCGAACGGAATTTTCTGCCTGGATGTCGGACGCATCTGGCGCAGCGTTGTACCGGAACTTGTCTTCGTGTATCTTGCGCCAGGCAACGAGCTTAGCGGTCATGGCATCACCGAAACCGGGCACCGAGCGTACCTTGCTCGCCTTGATGTCGGCGGCCGTTTCGATGCCATATGAAGCTAGAGTCGCCGTCTTGGCCGGGCCGATCCCGGAAATCTTCGCGCGCCTGATGTGGAAGCGATCAAGGAACTCGTCACGTTTGCGTGCTTCGCGGGTAGTCTTCAGTCGCTGAATATCGTTCGCCTGATCTCGGTCGAGATCGCGGAAGGCTTGAATCCATTTCTCGACGTCGTTCTGGACGACGACCAGCTCACTAAGCCCGAGCCGATCGACGAAGCCTTGCTCTAGAGCTTGCACGCGCTTGTCCGCGTCGGTGTAGGCTTGCGTGAATGGAGCCTGCTCAGGCGCGCCGCCGAAGAATTTGATCAGGCCGAAAATGCCTATGCCAATCCAGAAGATTGCGGCATTCGGAGCTCCCATGGCGCCCGCGAATGCGGCCAACAGCGCGACGGTTCCGAGGACGCGCCGCCCCGTTTGTGCTCTCCGCGCCGCGGCAACGGCCTCACTTGCGCTTGCAAGCTGCCCCGACCAACTAGGCAGCAGAGAAACTGGATCAGGGAGCTTAATTGCCCGAAATTGAGCGGCAATTCGCTCGATGTCGAACGGTCCCCCGGGCGCGAACTTCGGCGCCGTTCCCAGAAGATCGGGGAACATATCTACGCCAGACTGGCCGCCGACGCGGCACCAGACGCATTTTCCGGCCGCCGACGGAAAATAGTGGGTGCGGACCTGGCCACAGTGGCTGAGCGCTCCCTCGAGCTCCTTCATGAGCCCAGCCCAGGTAACTGCGCTTGGTCGGGCGCCGGGATTTTTGCCAAAGGCTGCCTCGAACGCCTCGGCGATACGAGGAGGGAAATCCTTCAGGCTGATAGACGCCGGCGGCGGGGTCGTCCGCGTCTCCGCAGCGCGGGTTTGGGAGAAGGCGAAGCGATGCTGCGCGATCGCGTCGCTCATCGAGAGGTCGGCACCGGCAAAGCGGCCTGCATAGGGATGTTTGCCCATTGCCAGCAGATGGAAAATTGCCACGGCCAGGCCAAAATTGTCGTGCGCCTCCGTCCGGCGAACCTTCGACAGATCGACGCCATGCAGCTCGGGGGGCGTGAAATCGGGGACCCCGACCACACACGGGAAGAGCTTTCCCTCTCGAGAGTATTGGAAGCTGTCCGCATCGATCAGGGAAACCGTCGCCTCATCAGACACGAGCACACCGGAATGATTGAAGTCCCCAATGACGCAGCCACTTTGGTGAACCTTGACGACCGCATTCGCCACGTTAAGTGCAGCCCGGACGAGGAAGCGGTAATCCGCCTTTGGGAAGTGCGCTTTCCGCGATTTTGGGCTGTAGAGCTCGTGTATCGGCCGATAGCCCGATACAAGTCGCATCAGAAAACCGATGAAGCCACCTCGCCCGTCCGTTGCAATGGCAGCTGGGAAGGCCACGAGCTTCGTGGTCTCCGCAAGATCCGCTTGGACCATCGCCCGGACCTTTGGCTCCCGGTTTGCGCGCAGCTCGCCTTTATAGATCTTCACTGCGGTGCCGGGCTTCGCGTCGATCGCAAAGACCTCGCCTTCGCCGCCCTTCCCGATCCGCTTGCCCAGCGGCAGCGCTTGACCATCGATCTTGATCGATTGGCTGGTCACGCCCGCGATACCAACACCAAGGTCTTGTCGTCGTCCGTACGCTCGCAGATTGCCGCGCCGTCGAGATATCGCCCAAGCGCGGCCGATAGGTTGGCCAAACGCCCTTGTTCGGCGGCCGCGTCGACGGGCTTTATCATCGGATCGAAGAAACGGGCGTGGGGCTCATGGTCCGCATGATGCAATGCAATACTCTCGATACCATCGGAAAAGGCGGCGAAAGCGTCGAAATCATTGACGCCGCGAACGATATTGAGGCGCGGTTCCGGATCGTCCGTGACGAAGTAGGTGGTTGAGGCAAACTCTCCGTTCTCGGGCCAGCACAAGGCTTCCCAGCGACCGCCCCTTCGAGCGATCAGGGCGCTGTCACCGACCTGAAGCGCCAACAGTTCATCCCCGCGCACGATCAGGGCAATCAGCGTCGAGGCGAACTGCCGCTTGGTCAGGCCTCGTCTTTCCGCGGCGAGCGCGATCGTATCCCGCAGGGCATCCATGCCATCGCGCACGAGCTCGTCAGATGGCAAACCTCGCTCGGCTGCTATCCAGTCGCCAATTGCCCGCGTGAGCATCCGACAAACGATCGAGGCCCCTTCCCCGCCATGACTCGCGCTTCCTGCTCCATCCGACACCACCACGCACAGCGTATCCGGCGCCAACATCCTAACGACGTAGGCGTCTTGCTTTCGGGTGCCTGCCCGGATGTGCGATGTGCCGGTCCTCGAAGCAGCGGCCCAGCGCCACCGATCAAGGTCAGCCGGCAACGGCCCAACCGTCCGGGGCTGTCGGATTGGCAAGTGGCACCGCGTCGCCCGGATTGGACTGGGACACGGCGCTCAGTGAGCTCGACAGCCATTGAAAGAGTTCGCGAAACGCAAGTCCGCGGAGCTTCAATGGCGCACGGGTGGCAATCTGCGTGAGAGTCGACATGTCAGCGCCCTCCACGCCCGCAGCATAGAACATGAATTCCTTGCGCTCTTCGCCCTCGTGAACACGGCGCTGGGCTTCCTGCCAGCTGTCGGTCGGCGCGCCATCAGTGATGAGGAAAACCCAGGGCCGGTAGTATTTGATGCCGTTCGCCCGGTAGCGATTCTTGCGCTCGCGAAGGAGATCTAAACCAGAGATGATAGCCTCACCCAGCGGGGTTGCACCGTTCGCCTCGAACGCCTCCGGATACCAGCCATCGACGGTGGTGAAGTCCGTGCGCGTTTGAACCGGGCCAAATGTCACGATCGCCAGCTCGACCCGCTTTGCCGCCATGGCATCACCAATCAACTCTTCTTTGAACTCGACAAGCGCTTGGTTGAGTTGATCGATCGGAGCGCCCCTCATCGATGTCGAAGTGTCGATGAGGAGGACGCACGGACAGCGCTGCTCCGGGTTTTCCGCAAACTCAGCGTCCGCGAATGGTTGCTGCTCGAAATCGTCCACGAATCAATGCTCCCCAATTCTCAAAAACGGTTTTACCTCTCGCGGCCCGATTGGCACATCATAAACGTAGGCATCCGATGGCAAAAGCTTTGAGCCGGTGGCGGGGGGTGAGCATACGGATACTTAACGGCACGGTTGCCTGGCTCCGTACGGCGCGACACGAGGGCACTAATTTCGGCCGGAAGTAGGATTCACCCATTCAAGCCTGAACGGCTGAACTTATGGCGCGTTACTGTCAGACGGTTTCGCGCTCAGCAAATGGCTGGTTTTAGCGGAAGTTGCCGTTCCAAGCTCGGCCAGCGAACAAAGCATTCTGGCCGGCACCGGACCTTTGTGCAAAGGCGGATTATGTTTGTTATCTCCAACTGTTGGCGCAAATTGCCGTTCGGGCCGTCCTGACAGACCAAATTATGAAACGCTCCAGACCGAGTATGTTCCCATCCTCTGCCCGTTGTGCTCACACTTGGCCCGCCGTCTTTTGCTGTACCTGCGACCCAAATTCGAGCGGCATACGAGCTAAATTGGCCAGTTTGAACATTGCCCAAGTTTCTGAGCAACTATTTTGACGTGACCCCCAGCTTTCCTCCAGCTGAGATTAGAGCCGAGCGGTTATTTTGCGCATCAGCGCGGTTGAAGCAATGGGCTGCGTAGCGGAGCCCGTAGGGCGTAGCGAAGCAGGCCATTGCTTGTTCAGTTCGGCGGCGAACGCCGCCGGGGTTGCGTAACCAAGGGATGAGTGCGGTCTCTCCCGGTTGTAATCCTCGACCCAGGCAGCGATCTCGACCCGGGCATGGGCAAGGCTCATGAACAGCGTCTCGTTGAGCAGCTCATCGCGCATGCGGCCATTGAAGCTCTCGACATAGCCGTTCTGCATCGGCTTGCCCGGAGCGATGTAATGCCACTCCACGCCGCTCTGGCCGCACCATGCGAGCACGGCATTGCTGGTGAGCTCGGTGCCATTATCGCTGACGATCATCCCCGGCTTGCCGCGCTGTGCAATCAGCTGGATCAGCTCGCGCACGACACGTTGCCCCGAGATCGAGGTGTCCGGCACCGCCGCCAAGCACTCCCTGGTCACGTCATCGACCACGTTGAGGACCCGGAACCGCCTGCCAGAGGCCATCTGGTCATGAACGAAGTCCAGGCTCCAGCGCTGGTTCGCCAGTGCCAGCACCGGAGCAGGTGCCCTAGTGCCGACAGCGCGCTTGAGGCTACGTCGCCGCCTTACCGCCAGACCTTCCTCCTTGTAGAGCCGCTGGGTCTTCTTCCGGTTGATCATCACGCCCTCCCGGCGCAGCAGAATATGCAAACGGCGATAGCCGAACCGGCGACGTTGGTTGGCCAGCCCGCGCAGCTTCTCGCGCAGAGCAGTGTCATCATCCCGGGCAGAACGATAACGCACGCTCTTGCGATCGGCATCGATGACACGGCACGCCCGCCGTTCGCTCATCCCGTGGCACGCCTGGAGATGAGCGACAGCTTCCCGCTTCGCGGCGGGCGTCAAAACTTTTTTGCCAAAAGATCCTTCAACGCAGCCTGATCCAGCATCGCATCAGCCAGAAGCCGCTTGAGCCTGGCGTTCTCACTCTCGAGCTCTCGCAATCGCCGGGCCTCGGATACCTCTAGGCCTCCATACTTGGCCTTCCAGTTGTAGATCGTCGCTTCAGACACCCCGTGCCGCCGGGCAAGATCAGCGGTCTTCGCGCCCGCTTCTGCCTCCTTCAGCACCCCAATGATCTGCTCTTCTGAAAACCTTGCACGCTTCATCGTCTGTCCTTCCTTCAGGCCAGACTCTAATCGTTCGTGGAGGAAAATCAGGGGGTCACGTCAATTTGATTATTGAGCCATACGGGTGCGTGTGCGATACACTTGATCGTCATTGGCATATCGTGAAAGTTAATCCAGAATGTGCGCTTAGGCACATTCTAAGAATCCCAACCATGAAATTTTGCCGAGTTTCAAATTTACGCGCAGGGGAAGTCATGTCCATTTCACTTTCGAAAAACCAGAGCGTCAGCCTCGCTAAACAAGCGCCAAATGGCTTGACGTCAATCACGCTCGGCGTGGGGTGGGATGTCGCCAAACCCAAGGGCTTCTTTGGCAAGGTATTTGGTGGTGGCGGTGACAGCATCGATCTCGATGCGTCAGCGCTTTTGCTCGACGCGAACAAAAACGAAGTCGACTCTATCTGGTTTGGCCAGTTGCAAAGCCATGACGGCTCGGTGCGCCATAGTGGCGACAACCTCACCGGAGAAGGCGACGGCGACGATGAATCGATTGCGATAGATCTTGATCGCCTACCCCGGCAGATCGAACATGTCGTTCTGACCGTGACCAGCTTCCGGGGCCAATCGTTTGAAACAATCGACAACGCCTACGGCCGCGTCGTGGACAGCTCGAACAATCGTGAGCTAGCCCGCTTCCCTATCTCGGACAGTGGCTCGCACACGGGTTTGATCCTTGGCTGCCTCAGCCGCAACGGTGGCGAATGTGTCCGTCGTCAGAACATTTGGCACAGGTCGCGGCGTAAATTAGCGGAGTGCGGGCCTCGTCTGTTGTTGGGTTTTA
>NZ_JAPFGW010000018.1:0-46377 GCF_059803595.1 Blastomonas sp. 34TW | reverse complement strand
GCCCGTGCTGGACAATGGCGATCTTTTCGGGTCGGCGGTGGCGCTGCGCGGCGAGATCCTGGCGGTCGGCGCGCCGGCCGCACCCGTAGCAGCCCCGGCTCCGGCTCCGGCTCCGGCTCCGGCGCCTGTGGAAACCGCTGCTGCTCCGGCCGAAAAGACAGAAACGCCCAAGCCTGCGCTGGTGTCGTCGCAGCCCGCTCCGGCAGCGCCTGCCGCCCCGGTTTCGCAATCGGTGCGAATCGATCTGCGCAAGCTCGATCAGCTGATCGACACCGTCGGCGAGATGATGATCGCGCAGGCGATGCTGGGCCAGCAGATGTCGACCTATGGCATGCGCAACAGCAGCGAACTCGCCATGCTCGAATCGCTGACCCGCGACGTTCAGGAACGCGCGATGGCGATCCGCGCCCAGCCGATCAGCACCGTGTTCAGCCGCGTGCCGCGTCTGCTGCGCGACCTGCAGGCGAGCACCGGCAAGAACATCAACCTGGAAGTCTCGGGCGAGACGACCGAAATCGACAAGACGATCATCGAACGCCTTGGCGATCCGCTCACCCATCTCATCCGCAACGCAGCCGACCATGGCATCGAGGACGCCGCCACCCGCACCGCGAACGGCAAGTCGCCCGATGGCACGCTCAAGCTCTCGGCCGAGCAGCGTTCGGGCCGCATCCTCATCCGCATCGAGGATGACGGTCGCGGCATCGATCAGGCCAAGGTGCTCAAGAAGGCCGTCGAAAAGGGTCTGGTCGCACCCGACGCCAACCTGTCGGCGGACGAGATCAACAACCTGATCTTCGCCCCGGGCTTCTCGACGGCCGAAACCGTCTCGAGCATCTCGGGACGCGGCGTCGGCATGGACGTCGTCCGTCAGAACGTGAAGGATCTGGGCGGCCGCATCACGGTGAAGACCGAGCCGGGCGCCGGCACCAGCTTCATCCTGACGCTGCCGCTGACGCTCGCCATCGCCGATGGCATGACCGTCACGGTGGGTTCGCAAACGCTGGTGCTGCCGCTGTCGCACATTGTCGAGAACCTGCGTCCGGGCGAAGGCGAGATCCACCGCCTGGGCAACGGCCGCCTGATGCTCAAGGCACGCGACCGGTTCATCCCGGTGGTGAACATCGCCCGCGCGCTCGATCTCGACGGCGAGATCAACGATCCGACCGAGGCGGTGCTGATCATCGTCGATACCGAGCTGGCAGGCCAGGCTGCGCTGCTGGTGGATTCGATCGTCGACCAGCGCCAGATCGTCATCAAGAGCCTCAACGCCAATTACCGCTCGGTCGAATGCGTCGCAGGCGCGACCATTCTGGGCGATGGCCGCGTCGCATTGATCGTCGATGTCGATGGCCTTGTCGCTGCCGAAGCGGGCACGCAGAGCTACCGGGAGGTTGCGTGAACGCGCAAGCCCTCTCTTTCGAGACGCTGCCGGGGATCAGCCGGGCCGTCTACTCGCCGGAGGATTTCGCCACCGTTCAGCGGCTGGCGCATGAAACTGCGGGTATCGTGCTGGTCCCTGCCAAGTCGATGCTGGTCTATTCGCGCCTGGCCCCGCTGGTGCGCGAATCGCGCTTCACCACCTTTTCCGATTATCTCGCCTCGCTGAAGGGCAATGAGGAGGAGCTGCGCCGGGTGATCTGCGCGCTGACCACCAACCACACCTATTTCTTCCGCGAGGACCATCATTTCGAGCATCTGGGCGAGGAAGTGGCCCCGGTGCTGATCGCCAAGGCGCGCAAGGGCCAGCCGGTGCGCATCTGGTCGGCGGGCTGTTCGAGCGGCGAGGAAACCTGGTCGATCGTCACCACGATCCTGGGCGAGGACGCGCGCATGGCGGCGACGCTGGCGGGCACCGATCTGCGCATCCTGGCGACCGATCTCGACGACAACGTGCTCAATACCGCGCGCGCAGCGAGCTATTCGACCGAGAATATCTCCGCAATGCCCGCCGAACTGCGCCGGTTGTGGACCCAGTCGAGCGGTGCCACCACCACGATCAACCCGCAGGTGCGCAATCTCGTGAGCTTCAACCGGCTCAACCTGCTGCATGACTGGCCGATGAAGCGTCAGTTCGACGTGATCTTCTGCCGCAACGTCATGATCTATTTCGACCAGCCGACCAAGGAACGGCTGGTGGCCCGGTTTGCAGATCAGCTGCTGCCCGGCGGGCATCTGTACATTGGCCATAGCGAACGCGTTATTGGCCCTGCCGCTGCCCGTCTTACGCAAATCGGTAAGACTATTTACCTTAAGGAGGGCGCATGAGCATTCGTGTCCTGATCGTCGATGATTCTCCCACCATGCGTGCGCTGCTGGTCGAGGCTTTGCGCCCGGCCGCGGACATCCAGGTCGTGGGCACGGCGGTCGATGCGCGCGAGGCGCGCAGCATGATCAAGGCGCTCAACCCGGATGTCGTCACGCTCGACATCGAAATGCCGGGAATGAGCGGCCTGGAATTCCTCGAAAAGCTGATGACGCTGCGCCCGACGCCGGTCGTGATCGTTTCGGGTCTCGCGGAAAGCGGCTCGGCGATGACGGTGCGCGCGCTCGAGATCGGCGCGGTCGAATGTTATGCCAAGCCCAGCGGCGCGGCCGGCAATATCCTCGTGTCCGACCAGGGTCGCCTTGCCGAGATGATCCGCAACGCTGCCCAGGCCAAGGTGCAGGCGCATGACCGCGCCCGCCCTGCCCCGGCCCCGCGCCAGACGCTGGGATCGGCGCAGACCCGGCTGATCGCGATCGGCGCATCGACCGGCGGCGTGGAAGCGCTGCACGTGCTGCTGAGCCAGTTCCCGGCCGATTGCCCGCCCACCATGGTGGTGCAGCATATCAACGGTGCCTTTGCCGAAGCCGTCGCGCGACGCCTCGATTCGGTCTGCGCGCCCAAGGTGATGATCGCCGAGCCCGACCTGCCGGTGCGTGCAGGCCATGTTTATATCGCGCCGGGCACCGAAAGGCATCTGGAAGTGCGCGGCAGCAGCAGTTCGGGCATGTATGTCCGCGCGCGGCCCGGTCCGAAGGTCAGCGGCCATCGCCCAAGCGTCGATGTGCTGTTCCATTCGGTCGCGGAAAATCTGGGCGCGGACGCCATCGGCATCCAGCTGACCGGCATGGGCAATGACGGCGCGCATGGCCTGCTCGCCATGGCCGAGAGCGGCGCGATGACCATTGCGCAGGACGAGGCGACTTCGGTCGTGTTCGGCATGCCGGGCGCGGCGATCGCGCTGGGCGCTGCCAGCGTCGTCGCGCCGATCCACCGCATCGCGCAGGTCGCCTTCGGAGGTGTTGCGCTATGCTGATGGAAACCATCGACTTTTCCAAGCACAAGCGGGTGCGTCTGATGGTCATGCAGGGCCAGGCGCGGGTGAGCGGCGATCCCAGGCTCGAGCTGACCACCGTGCTGGGCAGCTGCATCGCATGCTGCCTGTATGACGCCTCGAACAATATCGGGGGCATGAACCATTTCCTGCTCGCCAGCCCCAGCAATGATGCCGGGCTGGACGAACATTATGGCGTGTACCTGATGGAAGTGCTGATCAACGAGATGCTGGCTTATGGCGCGGACCGCCGGATGCTGCGCGCGCATCTCTATGGCGGTGCCAACATGTCCAGCGGAATGAGCTGGATCGGCACGGCCAATGCTGAATTCGCGACCTCGTTCCTCAAGGCGGAGGGGATTCCGTTGGTCAGCCAGTCGGTCGGCGGTCCGTCCGCCCGGCGCGTCGATTTCCGCCCCTATCATGGCCAGGCGCGTTGCCGCATCGTCGACAACTCGCAGGCTCCCAAAGACCTGCCCACACCCAAGCCTCGTGAAGATCACGGCGATATTGAGCTGTTCTGAGAGAAGGACCCCGAAAATGACCTGTGCTCAAGAAAAGACCCGCATTCTGACTGTGGACGACAGTCCCAGCATGCGCGCACTGCTCAAGCATGCGCTGACAGCGGAGGGATTCCATGTCGACCAGGCCGATGACGGCGTTTCCGCGCTCGATTGGCTTAAGGAGAACGAGTGCGATGTCGTTATTACGGACATCAACATGCCACGCATGGACGGCTTCGGCCTGATCGAGCACCTGCGAAAGGGCGCGATTCACGAGAATCGCCCGATCCTGGTGCTGACGACCGAGGCGTCCGAGGAGAAGAAGGCACAGGCGCGCCGGGCCGGTGCGACGGGATGGATCGTGAAGCCGTTCGACGCTGTGAAGCTCGCGGCTGCCGTCCGCCGCGTCACGCACTGATCCTGCTAGCCTGTTGTTGGGGGAAGAATGATGAACCGTCAGCTGATCACGTTTGAAGTCGAAGGCCAGACCTTCGGTATCGACATCATGGGCATCCGCGAAATCCGCGCCTGGTCGCCCACCACCCGCCTGCCGCGCGTGCCCGATTACGTCGCCGGCGTCGTCAACCTGCGCGGCATTGTGCTGCCGGTGATCGATCTGGCGGCGCGCCTGGGTTGGAACAAGTCCAAGCCCGGCGAGCGGCACGTCATCATCGTCACCGAGGTCAACGGCCAGCTCAAGGGCATGATCGTCGATGCGGTGCGCGATATCGTCACCTTCGACCAGAGCGCGCTGCAGCCGCCGCCGACCACGGGCGATTCGGTGCTGCCCTTCCTCGAAGGGCTTGCCTCGCTCGACGACCGCATGGTGATGGTGCTCGACCTTGTCGCCCTCACCCATGAAATCGAATATGCCGACGCTGCCTGATCGCAGCCTCATTTCCCGTAACTGAAGGGTCAAACCAATGACTGCCGCCGCCCGTGTTCTGATCGTCGATGACTCCATCACCATGCGTGCGCTGTTCACCAGCGCGCTGGAAAAGGACAAGAATATCGAGGTGCTGGGCGCCGCCCGCGACGTCATCGAGGCGCGCGAGATGATCGCCGAACTGCGCCCCAACGTGCTGACGCTCGACGTCGAAATGCCCGGCATGAACGGCATCGACTTCCTGGCCGAACTGATGGCCGAGCGCCCCATTCCGGTGGTGATGCTCTCCACGCTGACCCAGAAGGGCGCGGACATCTCGCTGCGCGCGATCGAGCTGGGCGCGGTCGACTGCTTCCCCAAGCCGCAAAAGGCGACGGCGGAAGAATTCGCCAAGATCTCGGGCAAGCTGTGCAAGACCGTGCTGACCGCTGCGCGCACCAATCTGGAAGCGCGCGCCAAGGCCAAGGACGCGGTCGATCTCAGCGCCTCGTTCAACTATCGCTGGAACGGCCAGGTTATCGCGATCGCAGGCGGAATGGGATCGATCGACCCGGCTACCGTCGCGGTCACCAGCCTGCCGACCAACTGCCCGCCGACCATCGTGTCGCTGGCGATCGACGAGGCGCTCTCGGCCTCGCTGACCGCCAATCTCAACAAGGATTGCCGCGCGCAGATCAAGATCGCCGAAGACGGCGCACTGCTCGAGCCGGGCATCATCCATGTCGCGGTCGATCCGCGCTACCATGTGGTGATCGACAGCTGGCCCAATGGACGCATCCGTCTGGTCGAGCGCGATCCCGTCAACGGTGCGCGTCCCTCGGCCGACCTGCTGATGGCCTCGCTCGCCAAGACCGTCGGTGCCAAAGGCGTCGGCCTGCTGCTTTCGGGCGGTGGTGAAGATGGCGCCGCCGGCATGGGCGCGCTGCGCGCCGCGGAAGGCACCTGCCTGTTGCAGTCGCCCGACACCGCGCTGATCCCCGAAATGATCGGCGCCGCCATCGCCAAGGGCATCATGAACTTCGTGCCCCCGGCGGAATTCGGTGCACGTCTGTGCCCGCCCGACGAGGCGACGCAGAATGCTGCATGACCGCACGGCCCTGCGCGTCATTGCCGATCTGCTGCGCTCTACCGGCCATCTGACCGAACAGGTCGGCTCGTCGCTCTGCCAGGACGAGGAAACGGCAATCCGCAACCTGACGCTGCTGCAGGACATCGACCTGCTGGCGCAGCGTCAGGTCGCGATCGCCGAGATCCTGGAATCGGAGGACCTGTCGCAGTCGCTCGCCAATTGCCGGCTCGAATGGATCGCCAGCGCCTACCGACCCGTCAGCACCGGCCACGCGCCGGAGGCCTGAGGCCGGATCACATGGCGCCGCCGCTGGCCATCCATAGCGCCATGGCGACCATCATGACGTTCTCGGTGAGCGAGACGAAGCCCAGCGGCACGCGCGAGCTGCCGCCGACACAGGCGCACTTGATGTCGCGCTTCTGCACATAGACCGCGTAGAAGACCGACACCGCGCCCACCGAACCGATGAACAGCGCTACCGGGATCGATACCCAGTCGAGCGCCCGCGCGAGCATTAGCACCCCGGCAAGCCCTTCGGCAAACGGGTAGATATAGGCATAAGGCAGCCAGCGCCGGGCCAGCAGATCATAGCCCAGGAACATCGTCGCGAACGCATCGACATCCTGCAGCTTGGGCACCGCAAGCAGGCACATCGCCACCGCGATAAACGTCTCGATCGTCATCATCGACACGAGCGTGCCCATGGTCAGCCAGCTGGTCGCGCCCGCCATCAGGGCGGCCATCGCGAACAACGCGATCACCGGCACATAGGAAACCGCGTCCGCGTCCTTCACTTTCTTGCCGAAATATCGGCGCAAATCGTCATTCCCGCCGATCCGCACCCCGTCGATAAAGGTCTGCGGCGTGGTCTTGACCCCATGCTTCGCCTTGAACGCATCGGTCTCCTCGCGCGTCGTCAGCCAGTGGTCCTCGACTGCATAGCCCTGGCTCTCGAGCAGATACTTGCTCTTGAGGCCATAGGGGCAGACATGCTTGTCCATCACCATGCGATGGAGCACGGCGGTCTTGCGCGCGGTCATTTCTTGATCTTCTCGAACAGCTCGATCAGCTCGTTGAACTTGATCCGCTGCTCGGCCGCATCGCCCGATGCGATCGCTTCCGACACGCAGCACGCGGCGTGATCCTTGAGGATCTCGCTCTCGGCCTTGGAGAGCGCCGCCTTGACCGCCTGCATCTGGTTGAGAATGTCGATGCAATATCGGTCCTGCTCGACCATCTGCGCGATGCCGCGCATCTGACCTTCGATGCGTTTCAAGCGGTTGAGGATTGCGGTTCTGTCCTTGGCCATGCTGATCCCTCCAAAATGGCGTTGCATACCATAGGGGGGTATAGTATGTGCGCCACAGAGGATAAGCAAGAACCATGCGCAGAGATTTTTCCAGACGCTCCATCCTGACCGGCATCGGCGGCACCCTTGGTCTGGCCGCCGTGCCAGCCTGGGCGCAGGGCCACAGCATGCACGGCGGCAGCCACGGGCGCGGCGGACCGCGTATTCCTGCGGGGTTCGACGAGGTGCGCGGGCCTGAGGTCAATCTCTCGATCGGCAGCGGCCATCGCATCGTCCAGGGGCGGCGCGGGCCGGGCATCGCGGTCAATGGCAGCGTGCCGGGCCCGCTGATCCGGCTGACCGAAGGCGACACGGTGCGCCTCAACGTCACCAACACGCTCGATGTCGACAGTTCGGTGCACTGGCACGGGCTGCTGGTGCCGTTCCAGTATGACGGCGTGCCGGGCATCAGCTTTCCGGGGATCAGGCCGGGCGAGACCTTCACCTACGAATTTCCCGTGCGCCAGTCGGGCACCTACTGGTATCACAGCCATTCGGGGCTGCAGGAACAGTCGGGCCATTATGGACCGATGATCATCGAGCCGAAGGGCGGCGAGACGGTTCGAATCGACCGCGACTATATCCTGCTGGTCAGCGATTTTACCACGCTCGACCCGCATTTCATCATGAAGCGGCTGCGCACTGGCGAAGGATTTTTCAACCGGCAGCAGAATACATGGACCGACGATTATCCGATGTCGGGCGACGAGCGCCGGATGTGGGGCGAGATGCGGATGATGCCCACCGATATCGCCGATATCGGCGGCAAGACCTATACCTTCTTGGCCAATGGGCGCGGCCCGAAAGAGGGCATGGAATATCTGTTCAAGGCCGGTGAACGCATTCGCCTGCGCATCATCAACGGCGCGGCGATGACCTTCTTCAACATCCGCATCCCCGGCCTGCCGATGACCGTGATCGCGACCGATGGCCAGCGGGTGCGCCCGGTCGAGGTGGACGAATTGCAGATCGGCACAGCGGAAACCTATGACGTGATCCTCGAGCCCGGCTCCGCGCCTGCCTATAGCATCGTAGCCGAATCGATGGATCGGTCGGGCATGGCGCTGGCGACGCTGGCGAGCGCGCCGGGGCTGCGCGCCGAGGTGCCGGCACTGCGCGACCCGCCGCTGCTGACCATGGGCGACATGGGCATGAACCATGGCGATGGCGCGATGGATCACGCTGGAATGGACCATGGTTCCATGGGCCATGGGTCGGGCGGCATGAGCATGCAGGGCATGAAGATGCGCGACACCACGCTGCTGCCGCCCGACGTCAAGGTCGGGCCCGGCATCGACATGGTCTCGATGGCCCCGGTCGACAAGATGGGCGATCCGGGCCTGGGCCTGCGCGATGTGCCGCACCGCGTGCTCACCTATCGCATGCTGGCTGCGGCCGAACCGAACCCCGATGCGCGCGAGCCGACCCGGCTGCTCGAACTGCACCTTACCGGCAACATGGAACGCTATATGTGGTCGTTCGACGGGCGCATGTATTCGGCGGTCAGCGACGTGCCGATCCGCTTTGCCTGGAACGAGCGCGTGCGGGTGAAGCTGGTCAACAACACAATGATGGCGCACCCCATCCATCTCCACGGCATGTTCTTCGAGATGGTCAATGGCGAAGCGCCCGACCGGCAACCGCGCAAGAACACCATGATCGTGCAGCCGGGCGCGAGCGCGCAGTTCGATCTCACCGCCAACGAGCCGGGCGACTGGGCCTTTCACTGCCATCTGCTCTATCACATGCACGGCGGGATGATGCAGACCGTGACGGTCGCCGGGCCGGACCAATCAGCATGAGGCGCGCAGCTCTTGTCGCCGCCGCGCTGATCCCGCTCGCCAGCCCGGCGCTGGCCCAGCCGCATCAGGGGCATGGCGACCATCAGGCCGGAGACCCGCACGCCGGACACCATGGCGCGCAGGTGGAGGACAGCGCCGAGCCCGCCGATCCGCATCAGGGCATGGACCATGGCGAAATGAACCATGGTGAGATGGATCACGGGTCTTCGGATCAGGACGCGGCCGACGATAGCACCATGGATCATTCGGCCATGGGCCATGGCGCGCCGGAGGCTGCGGCAGCCTCACCCGGCCCCGACATGGAAACCCCGCCCCCGCCCGAAGCCGGAAGCGGCGCGCCGCGCGCGGCCGACGCCGTCTGGGGCGCAGATGCCATGCGCGCCTCGCGCGAGGACCTGCAGAAAACCCATGGCGATTTCAACCTGTTCTGGTTCCAGGCTGACCGCGCCGAATTTCAGGCACGCGACGGCCGCAACGGCTATCTCTGGGATCTGCAGGGCTTTTACGGCAACACCACCGACAAGTTCTTTTTCAAGAGCGAGGGTGAAGGCACTTTCGGCGAACCGATCGAGGCGCTCGAGATCCAGGCGCTCTATTCGCGCGCGATCGCGCCGTTCTTCGATCTGCAGGCCGGATTCCGACAGGATCTCGCCGGGCCGGACACCAGCTATGCGGTCATCGGCATCCAGGGGCTCGCGCCCTATATGTTCGAGCTCGACAGCGCATTATTCCTCTCGCACCGGGGCGATCTGACCGCGCGGATCGAGGCCGAGCTCGACCAGCGCATCGCGCAGAGCATCCTTATCCAGCCGCGCGCCGAACTGAACCTTGCGGCGCAGGACGTGCCCGAGCTCGGGATCGGCGCAGGCATCGACAGTTTCGAGCTTGGTGTCCGCCTGCGCTACGAGATCATCCGCGAGATCGCGCCCTATATCGGTGTCGAACAGGTCTGGAAGACCGGGCGCAGCGCCGATTTCGCGCGCGCCGCTGGAGAAGACCCCAGCGTCACCAACTTCGTCCTGGGCATTCGTTTCTGGTTTTGACGATAAGGAAGCTTGTTATGCGTCTTGGAACCCTTTTTACCGGCCTCGCCCTCGCCTGCACCATGATTGCCGCCGCTCCGGCCGTGCTCGCCCATGCCAAGGTCGTCGCTTCGACGCCAGCCGACAATGCCGTCGTGGCCAAGCCCAAAACGGTCACCTTGACGTTCAACGAGGCGCTGTTGCCGCCGACGGCCGCCACCAGCATCGTCATGACCGCCATGCCGGGGGTCAAGGATCATGGCGAGATGACCATCCGCAATTTCACCACCGCCTGGTCGAACGGAAACAAGACCATGACGCTCAACCTGCGCCAGCCGCTTCGTCCGGGCAGCTATGAGGTTCGCTGGCAGGCCGCCGGAGCCGACGGTCATCGCATGCGGGGCAAGACAAGCTTCACGGTGAAATGATCCATGGCGATGGAGCTGGTCCAGCCGGGCATGCGCTTCGTGCAATATGCCCTGTTGCTCGGCCTGTTCGGCGGCTTCGCCTTCCATGCCATGACCGCGCATGCCTTTGCGCGCACCAAGGATCGCCGCAACTGGGTGATCTTCGCAGCCATGGCGGCCCCCGTGGCCGTAGCGTTCAGCCTGGCCACTGATATCGCGGCGATGATGGGGCAGTCGCCCCTCGATCTTGACGGGGCAGCGGTAGCATCGCTCGTCGGCGCCACCGATTTCGGACGGGCCGGGATTGTACGTGTCCTGACGGTTGTCCTCGCATGGGTGCCGGCGTTGCTTTTCCGGCCATCGCGCGCCAGCTGCAGCATCGCCGCGAGCCTTTATGGCGCCGCGCTCGGCACCCTGGCCTGGAGTGGCCATGCCGCGGTTGGCGAGGGTTTTGCCGGTTGGCTGCACCGACTGAATGACGCAGCCCATCTGCTCGCCGCAGGGCTCTGGCTGGGTGCGATCGGCTGGTTCGCGCTGCTCGTGCTGCGCGCCCATGCCGGATCCGATCCGGAGCGCACCATGGCGCTTGCGGCGGCGCTCAAGGGCTTTGCACCAGTCGGCGCGGCGCTTGTGCTGGTGGTGGCGCTGACGGGCGTCGTCAACAGCCAGATGATCTTCGGCCTCGGCCAGGCCCTGCCCGTTCTTTCGACACGCTATGGTCAGCTGCTCGTTGTGAAACTCGGACTGGTCGCGCTCATGCTGCTATGCGCCAGGTCCAATCGGTCGACAGCGCGAAGCATCCCGGAGGCTTGGAACGCTGGCCCGGCCCCGGATCAGCAAGCGCTCCAGACCATGCGTCGAACGCTGCTCGTCGAGCTGCTGCTCGCGGTGGCGGTGATCGCCGTCGTCGCGTGGCTCGGACTGGCATCGCCCATGCCAGGCGACAGCTGATCGGGCAAAACCGTCTGAGAGAGCGAACGCGGCTCTGTCCGGTCAATCAGCCAGTCGCACAACGCGCAAGGCCACAGCCAGGACCGGCGCGCAGCCCCTGATGAGCGCCCGACCAGTCGAGGTCAGAATTCCGACCAGTCGTCCTCGTCCTGCACCGTCTGCAAGGCGAGATTGCCCGCCATTTGCGGCACCGCACGCGGCCTTGTACGCTGCGTCGGAGCGCTGGGCCTGGCTTTGGCGGTCGCAGCAACAGCAGTGCCGCTGAACCGCTGCACCACCATCGCCAGATCATTGGCCTCGTCTGCCAGGCTGCGCGAAGCGGCAGTCGATTGCTCGACCATCGCCGCATTCTGCTGGGTCATCTTGTCCATTTCGCCGACGGCAAGGTTCACCTGCTGCAGACGGCTCGCCTGGACCTGCACCGAGGCCGAGATTTCCGCGATGCGGCTGTTCACGGCTGCCACCCGGTCGCCGATCTGCAACAGCACCGATCCGGTCTCGTCAACCAGCGCAACGCCATCGGAGACGCTGGCGGTCGAAGCCTGGATCAATTCCTTGATGTCTTTGGCGGCATCGGCCGAGCGCTGGGCGAGCGCGCGCACCTCGTTGGCGACCACCGCAAATCCCTTGCCAGCATCGCCAGCACGCGCGGCCTCGACCCCGGCGTTGAGCGCCAGCAGGTTGGTCTGGAAGGCGATGCCGTCGATGACATCGATGATGTTGGTGATCTCGCTCGCCGATTTCTGGATGGCGTGCATCGCATCGACCGCGCGATGCACAACGGCGCCCCCGTCGGTTGCGGCGACATGCGCCTCGGCGACCTGGGTGCCGACTTCGCCCGCATTCTTCGCGGTCTGCTGCACCATCTGTGTGACTTCTGCCATGGCGAGCGCGCTGTCGCGAAGGTTCGCCGCCTGCTGCTCGGTCCGCTGGGCCAGATCGTCCGACGCGGAGCGGATTTCGGTCGCTCCGTTCAGGACGTTGCTGGCGGTCTCAGCGACCTTCGACAGGATCGCCGAAAGCGCGGCGGTCGCATCGTTGAACGCATGGCTGATGGCATTGGCCTTTTCGCCCAGCGCAGCGTTGATCTTGATCGCATAGCCCAGATCGCCATCGCGCAGATGGCCAAGCGCCGAGGTAACCTCGCCGATCACGTCCTGCAGTGCCGCATCCGATTCCTCACGAGCCTTGGCATTGTCGCGGAAGATCAGCATCGCGCGGCTCATCCGGCCGACGCAATCCTCGAAATGCACATAGGGGATCGGCGAAGTGAGATCGCCCGAAGCAAGCCCCTCCATGCGGACAACAGTGGTCACATAGGGATCGCAGATGAGCTTCTTTGCGGCCAGCATGACACCGACTGCCGCAACCAGCGCGACAACCTCGGCCAATTCGATGGCCAGCAGGCCTCCGACCCCTGATAGGGTCACCGCCAGCGGGATAGCGGCGAGCACGCCCAGCAGCATGATCAGAGTGTCAAACTTCCGCCTGATGGGAGCATGGGCGGTAAAATGCTGAATCATTGATGTTCTCCTGGTCGCAGTGTGGAGAACCTATGGGACTAAGCGCAAATGCCTAACCAGTGGTTTAGGTTCAGCCCCTCCCCCCAAATTTTAGGGGGGTAGGTTCCGACGCGCGGCGTTCCCCCGAACAGTCTGGTTCCTGGCACCATGTCGTCAGGCTGCCGTCAGCCAGCCTGGGCAGAACGGCATGGACAGGAGGCTGGCATGACAAAGACCTTTCATCCCCCGCATTCTACGGTACCCGTCTGGGATCTCCCGATCCGGCTGTTTCACTGGTCGCTGGTGGCAGCGATTGCGATCGCTTTTGCATCGTCGGAAGAAGCGAGTCCCCTGGCCCCATGGCACATGGCCGCCGGATATGTTGCGGCGGTGCTGATCGTGTTTCGCCTGTGCTGGGGCTTTATCGGCAATGCCCAGGCCCGGTTCGCAAATTTCGTCAAGCCCGCCGCGGTTCTGCCTCATGTCCGGGAGTTGCTGGCCGGAAGACCGCGGCGCACGCTGGGACATAATCCGCTCGGCGGTCTGGCGGTGCTGGCGCTGCTTGTCGGCACGGCAACGGTCGTCGGCACAGGCATCCAGATGACGACGGGAGGCGGAAACGAGGATCTGCATGAAATCCTCGCCTTCTCGCTGCTCGGGCTGATCGTGGTCCATGTGATCGGCGTGGTGGTGATGTCGGTTCTGACGCGCGACAATCTGGCCAGGGCGATGGTCACCGGCCGCAAGCCCGGACCCGGGATGCGCTTCGCGCACGAACCATGCGTGCGCCGCGTGATGGCGAATCTCGCAGCGCTGATGATCGTCGGCCTGTCCGTGTTCGGCATCACCCGTTATGATCGCGACGCCTTCATGCCTGGATCGCGCGAAGAAGCCGAACATGCCAAACATCATGCATCCGCCAGCGCCCTGCGCATCGTCGGTCAGGATGATCATGACGAAGACTGATCCGGGAGCTGCCCCTTGCGCCTTCTGATCGTCGAGGACAATGAGCGGCTCGCGGGGCTGATCGCCGAAGGACTGGGACGACGCGGGTTCATTTGCGACATTGCGCCTGACCTCGCCACGGCGGAAGACAGCCTGGCGGGCGCCGAGTTCGATGCGATCATCCTTGATCTGGGACTGCCCGATGGCGACGGGCTCGCCTGGTTGCAGCATCAGCGTGCCCTGCGCCAGCTGGTGCCCGCGCTGATGCTCACCGCGCGCGGTGGGCTGGAGGACCGGATTGCCGGGCTCGACGCTGGTGCGGATGATTATCTCGTCAAGCCGGTGGACATCGAGGAACTGGCGGCGCGCATCCGGGCGCTGCTGCGACGGCCCGGACCGCGCGCGGTCAGCGTGCTGGAGAGCGGTCCGCTGCGCTTCGACCCGGTGACGCGCGAGGCGCGGCTCGACGATCGGGTGATCGACCTGTCGCGGCGCGAGGCCGATCTGCTCGAGCTGCTGATGCGGCGGCTGGGCAGCGTGGTGGTGCGCGATGCGATCGAGAATGCGCTGTACAGCTTCAACGAGCCGGTGACCCCCAATGCGGTCGAGGCGATCGTCTCGCGCCTGCGCCGCAAGCTCGAAGACGCGGGGCTCGCCGGGCAGCTGCATACCGTGCGCGGCGTCGGCTATATGCTGCGGAGCGGGTGATGGAGCGGCCGACACCGTCGATCTTCCGTTCGCTCGCGCGCGGCCTGGCGGTCGTCGTCACCGGCGGAACGTTCCTGCTGCTGGGCGCGGTGCTGCTCGAATATTGGAGCAGTTTCGCCGCGATGTCGGCGCCCGACGCGCTGCGGTCCGCGCTGCGCGAGATGGCCGAACATGTCGTGCTACCGGTGCTGGCGCTGGCGATCCCGATGATGCTGGCGATGCATTTCGTCATGCGACGCGCGCTCCAGCCGCTCGCCGAGGCGACCGACAGGCTGAACGCGGTATCGGGCCAGGACCGCAATATCCGTGTCGATGACGCACATCTGCCCGCAGAAATCCTGCCGTTCACGACGGCGGTCAACACGCTGCTGGGGCGGCTGGAGCAATCGGCGGCGCAGCAGGAGGCCTTTGCCGCCGATGTCGCGCACGAACTGCGCACGCCGCTCGCGGCGATGATGCTCGAACTCGACGGGATGGAGGGGGAGCCGGCGGCGCGGTTGAAGGGCGATGTCGCGGCGATGCGGCGGCTGATCGACCAGCTGATGCTGCTGGCGCAGATGGACGCGCAGGAGGCTGCGGCGACCGCGACCGACCATGTCGATCTGGCCCAACTTGCCAGCGACGTGATCGCCCGCACCGCGCCGACGGTGATCGCCTCGGGCCGGATGATCGAGCTGGTCAGCGAGGGCCAGCCGCCGAGCCTGCGTGGACGCCGCGAGGCGATCGGGGCCGCCCTGCGCAATCTGATCGACAACGCCGTGCGCGTGACGCCTCCTGCCGGCACGGTGCGGGTGATCCTGGATGGCAGCGCCGTCATCCGCGTGTCGGACGGGGGTCCGGGGCTTTCGGAAGAGCAGCTCGAACGGATGGTTCGGCGCACGGCGCGCGCCGATCACGCCAGTCCAGATGGCGCCGGCCTGGGCCTGGCCATCGTCCACCGCATCATGCAGGTGCATCGCGGATCGATCCGCACCGATCCAGCCTCGAGCAGCCTGATCCTCGATTTCCGGCAATAGCAGCCGCTGTCAGGCAACCGTCAGCTTTGCCCGTCACGAGGTCGGGATGGACAGGGCAAAGATTCTCTACGCAACTCTCGCGGCACTGGCGATTGTTGCCGCTTTCGCTGGCTATCGGCTGCTCGGGGGATCGGGTCAGCCCGATGGTGCCGGTCAGGAAACGGCCGACATGCAGGTAGCCCCCGGCATGCTGAACGCACAGCAATTGCGGCGCCTGGGCGTCCAGACTGTAGCGGCTGAGGCCGCGATGGACGTGCCGCTGGGCACCGTCCCCGCCGCCATAACCCTGCCTCCCGAAGCACAGGTGGCGGTCACCGCCCCGTTCGACGGCGCGATTGTCCGGCTGCATGTCATCCAGGGTCAGCAGGTTTCGGCCGGGCAAGCCCTGGCGACCGTCAAGAGCCGCGAGCCGCTGCAATATGGCGCGGAGCTTGCGCGCGCCCAGGCGCGGCTGGGCCTGGCCGAGGCCAGCGCCGCGCGCACCCGCCAGCTGGTCGATGAAGGCATTGTCGCAGGCGCGCGCGCCGACGAGATGAACGCCGCGATCCGCGTCGCGCGAACCGATGTCGCGGAAAATGCGCGCATCCTGCGTCAGGCAGGCGCCAGCGCATCGGGCGAGGTCACGCTGCGCGCGCCGATCGGCGGTCGCGTCGCGGCCATGACCGCGCAGGTCGGCGGGCCGGTGATGGCGACCTCGGCGCCCTTCGTGATCGAGAACAGCAGCGCCTTCGCGCTCGATCTGCAGCTGCCCGAGCGGCTGGCGGGCCAGGTGCGCCCCGGCATGCGCATCGCGGTCCCGGCAACGGGTGCGATGTCGGAACTGACCGGATCGATCCTGTCGGTGGGCAGTTCGCTCGATCCGGCGACGCGGTCGATCATCGCCAAGGCGCGGATCGACGGCACGCCGCCGCTGGTCGCGGGCAAGTCGGTGATGGTGGTGATCCATCATGACGGCGCACAACCCGGCGTCAGCGTGCCTTCGCGTGCGATGACCACCATCGACGGCAAACCGCATGTGCTGTTGCAGACCGGCAAGGGCTTCGCGCCGCGCGCCGTGACAGTTGCAGGCCAATCTGGCGACCGGACGATCCTGTCCGATGGGCTGAAGCCGGGTGAAAAGGTCGCGGTATCGGGCATCAGCGAGCTCAAGATGCTGCTGGCAGGGAACTGATCCGATGCTGCGCAAGCTGGTCGAAGCCTCGCTCCATTTTCGCCTTGTTGTCGCCGGGCTTGCGCTTGCGATTGCAGCGCTCGGAGCATGGTCGTTCGTCAACCTGCCGATCGATGCGTTTCCGGACATCAGCTCGACTCAGGTCAAGATCATCCTGAAAGCCCCGGGCATGACCCCCGAAGAGGTCGAAAGCCGCGTCATCACTCCGATCGAGATGGAGATGCTGGGCATCCCCAATCAGACGGTGCTGCGATCGGTCGCCAAATATGCGATTGCCGATATCACCATCGATTTTGCCGACGGTACCGACATCTACTGGGCGCGCAGCCAGGTCGCCGAGCGGCTGGCCAATGCGACGGCGGACCTTCCCGCCACGGTCGAGGGCGGGATGGCCCCGATCTCGACCCCGCTGTCGGACATGTTCATGTTCACCATCGAAGGGCCGCTGTCGCTGACCGAGAAGCGGCGGCTGCTCGACTGGACGGTGCGGCCCGCCTTGCGCACGGTGCCTGGCGTCGCCGATGTCAACGCGCTGGGCGGTATGGTCGAGACCTATGAGGTGCAGCCCGATGGGGCCGCGCTCGCCGCTGCAGGCCTGACCATCGAGGACCTCAAGGCCGCGATCGAGGCGAGCAACCGCAATGATGGCGCAGGGCGGCTGAGCGTCGCCGAGGAATCGCTGATCGTGCGCTCGGTCGGCGCGATTGCCTCGCTCGACGATCTCGCGTCGGTCGTCGTGCGCAGCGCGGGCGGTGCGGTGGTGCGCGTCGGCGATGTCGCGACGGTGCGCATGGGCAGCCTCACCCGCTATGGCGCGGTGACCAAGAACGGCAAGGGCGAGGCGGTGCAGGGTCTCGTGATCGGCCTGCGCGGCGCGGACGCGAGCAAGATCGTCGCCGGGATCAAGCAGCGTCTGGAAGAGCTGCAGCCGACGCTGCCGCCAGGCGTGACCATCGCGCCCTTTTACGACCGGTCGGACCTGATCGGCCGCGCGGTCGGCACGGTCGAAAAGGCACTGCTCGAAGCGACGGTGCTGGTCGTCATCCTGCTGTTGCTGTTCCTGGGCGATGTGCGCGCCTCGGTGATCGTCGCGCTCGCGCTCCCCATGGCGGCGCTGATGACCTTCATCTGGATGCGTTCGATCGGCCTGACCGCGAACCTGATGAGCCTGGGCGGGCTTGCCATTGCGGTGGGAATGCTCGTCGACGGCGCGGTGGTGGTGGTCGAGAATGTCGTCGAGAGGCTGTCCGATCCGAAGCATCGCGGCGCGACCAAGCTCAACGCGGTATTCGTCGCCACGGCCGAAGTCGCAACCCCGGTCGCCTCGGGCATGGCGATCATCGCGCTCGTCTTCCTGCCGCTGCTGACGCTCGAAGGGCTGGAGGGCAAGCTGTTCGCGCCGGTGGCGATGACCATCGTGCTCGCGCTTCTCTCCGCGCTGATCCTGTCGCTGACCCTGGTCCCGGTGCTCGCCTTCTATGGCCTCAAGCGCGTCGAGGGGCATCATGAGCCGGTCCTGATGCGGTGGATGACACCGCTTTATGCCCGGCTGCTCGATGCGAGCTTTGCGCATCCCCGCCGGGTCTTCATCGGCGCTGGCGCCGCTCTGGTGCTCGCGGGCGGGGCCTATGCGTTGACCGGCAAGACCTTCCTGCCGACCATGGACGAAGGTTCCATCATCGTGCAGCTGAGCAAGCTGCCGAGCATCGGCCTTGATCACAGCACCGCAGGCGACATGAAAGTGCAGAAGGCGCTGCTCGCCGATGTGCCCGAGATCGAGGCGGTGATCGCGCGCGTCGGGAGCGACGAGCTGGGGCTCGACCCGATGAGCCCCAACGAGACCGACAGCTTCCTGCAATTGAAGCCGCGCGACGAGTGGCGCCGGGCCGACAAGGCCTGGCTCACCGATCAGATCCGCGCGGTGATGCACGATTTTCCGGGCATCGAGCCGACCTTTACCCAGCCGATCGAGATGCGCATTTCCGAGATGCTGACCGGCGCGCGCGGCGATCTGGTGATCAAGCTGTTCGGGCCCGACCTCAAGGAGCTCTCGCGCCTGGCCGGCGAGATCCAGGGGCGGCTGGAGAAGATCGAGGGCACGACCGAGGCGATGACCGTCGCCAACGACACCGTCGACTATCTGCAGCTCGACATGGACCGCGTGGCCGCCGGACGCGCCGGGATGCCCGTTGATCTGCTGCAGGACATGATGCGCGCCAATGTCGAGGGCGTGCGCGCAGGTACCGTGACCGAAGCGGGACGCCGCGTGCCCGTAATGATCAAGGGCACCGGCGGCGCGGGCATGGACCCAGCGCAATTTGCCGATCAGCTCTATCGCGCGCCTTCGGGCCAGCTGGTGCGGGCAAGCGATGTGGCGCATGTTCGCCAGGTCGCGGGCCCAGTGAAGCTGGAGCATGAAAACGGATCGCGCTACGCGATGGTCCAGGCCTTTGTCGGCGGGCGCGATCTGGTCGGCTATGTCGACGATGCGAAGCGCGACATAGAGGCCAATGTGAAGCTTCCCCAGGGCTATCGGCTGGTCTGGGGCGGGCAGTTCGAGAACCAGCAGCGTGCCTCGGCGCGGCTGATGGTGGTGCTGCCGATCTCGCTCGTGCTGATCTTCCTGGTGCTCTACGCGACGCTGGGATCGGTGCGCGCCTCGCTGCTGATCCTGGTCAACATCCCCTTTGCGATGGTCGGCGGCATCATATCGCTGGCATTGTCGGGTGAGTATCTTTCGGTCCCCGCCTCGGTCGGGTTCATCGCGCTGCTCGGCATCGCGGTGCTCAACGGGCTCGTCATGGTCACCTGCTTCCGGCAGCTGCGCGAGGACGGTCTGAGCCTTCAACAGGCGGTGCGCCAGGGCGCGGCACGGCGGCTGCGCCCCGTGATGATGACCGCGACGATCGCCGCGTTCGGGCTGGTTCCGCTGCTGTTCGCGACCGGGCCCGGATCGGAAATCCAGCGCCCGCTCGCCATCGTGGTGATCGGCGGGCTGGTCAGCGCGACGATGCTGACACTGATCCTGCTCCCCATTCTCTATCAGCGCTTCGGCGAGAGCCGGGCGGAGCGCGACGCCGGCGCACTCGATACAGCCGCAGGAGAGGCTGCATGAAGCGCCGGTTCGTCCTGATCGCCGCGCTGCTCGCCAGCACCATGCCTGCGCTGGCGCAGCCTGGCCTGCCGCCCGAGCCGCAGGTCCGCGAGGCGCTCGATCAGCATCCTTCCGTGCTCGCCGCGATGGCGCGAGTCGCGGCCGCACGCGCCGATGGGGAGGCGCTGCGCGCGGGCCCGCACGAGTTCCAGCTGACCACCAGCGCGATCCAGCGCAGCGTTGAGCGCGAAGGCCGCTATGCCGAGTTCGATGCCTCGCTCAGCCGTCCGATCCGGCTGCCGGGCAAGGCGCGGCTCGACCGGCAGGCGGGAGCCTCGGGCGTCGCGGCGGCGGAAAACCGGATGGAGGACGCGCGCCACCAGGCAGCGCTGCTGCTCGCCGACTATTGGTGGGACTGGCTGGGCGCGGCGGCCGAGCAGCAGATCGACGCGCAGGCGGTGCAGAATCTGGAACGCTCGCTGGCCAGCATCCGCCGCCGGGCAGAACTGCGCGATGCCGCACCGATGGAGGTCGATCAGGCCGAGGCGGCGCTGGGTGCGGCACGGTTGCAGATGCAGCAATCGGCGGGCCGCGCTGAGCTGGCCAGGGCGCGGATCGCGGCGCAGTTCCCGGGATTGGCACTGCCTGCCGCGCCGGACGACCTCCCACTGCCCGAGATGCCGCAGGCAAGCCTTGCCGAACTGCGCGCCCTGGTCATCGCGCGCAGCCACGAGATCGGCGCGGCGAGGGCCGAGGCCGAGCGGATGCAGGCGCTGGCCGATCGCGCGCGGCGCGACCGCATCGCCGATCCCAGCGTCGGCGTTCGCGCCTTCAGCGAGCGCAGCGGCCAGGAAACCGGGATCGGCCTGATCGCCACGATCCCGATCGGCGGGCGGCATCGCAGCGCGCTTGCCGACCGGGCGGGCAGCGAGGCGGCGGCGGCCGAGGCGATGGCAATGGCGGTCGCGTTCGACGTCAAGGAAATGGCCGATACCGATGTCGTCCAGGCCGATGCTGCCTGGTCCGCCTGGCAACGCAGCCGCGATGGCGCCAGGGCGCAAGTCGCCGCCGTGCTGAAGATGCGCAAGGGCTATGATCTGGGGGCGATCGATCTGGCCGACCTGCTGCTCGCCGAGCGCCAGACGCAGGACATGTTCCGCGCAGAGATACAGGCGCGCACCGAGGCGCTGCGCGCCATCACCCGCATCCTGATCGACAGCCACAGCATCTGGATCAGCGACGAACTGTAGCGGACAAATTCCTCGAAGCTTCGGACGCCGGGAAAGTCCATTGCCACCCATATCGAGGCGGTCAGCAGCCCGCTGCGAAGGGCCTGTTGGGATTGCCAAACCAGCATCCGCGAATACGCAGCTCAGACGGCACCAGTCCGAACTGGGGCTGGCAAAACGCAAGGTTTCGGAGGCTTTAGCCCATTCGCGAGGCGCTCAGCGAATGGGTGTCTGGTGCCAGAAGAGAACACAATAACATCAAATAAAAATTTGATACTATTTTTAAAACATAATTTGATTTTTCTCAGTGGCACAATTGATGGCACATAAAACAACGAATTGGAAGATTTGTGTCCCGATTTTTATTTATCTCTTGTTGCCTCACTACATCGATTGGACGCTCATGGCAAACCGAATCGGAAATTTCGACTGACAACCTGTCATCGCTGAAAGCTTCCACTGTCCTCGAGCGGCGGCTTTTAACAGCCTGCACTTCTCTCGCGATTGCCCCTGACACAGGCATAACCAACGGCAAACTTTTACCGGCACTGACCATAGCCCTCCGCCAAGATGGCAAAGCCTCCAAAATGGATCAGTCTCGCTGCCTCCTTGTAGAGGCATCGCTGTCCAGACGGGACGATACCGACTACAATCGGAGGGTGGAGGAGGTCCTATGAATCTTCGTTCCTGCATAGCCGCCCTGCTGGCCTGCCTGATGTCGATGGTCACGGCGCCTGCCAAAGCCGATGATGTCGCGCCAAGCTCACGTGTATCCAGCGCGGTACTGGTCCGCGAGGGCCCATCCACTGATACTGCCATTCTCGCCCGGCTCCGTCCGGGAGATAGCGCGAGATTGGTCGGCGAAGTCAGCGGTTGGTATATCGTCGCTCTCCCAGACGGAACGCGCGGCTATGTGAGCAAGGCGTGGACGATCGTGCTGCCTCAGGAAGGCGCCGCGCCACTTATCGGTTCGGCACACAAGGTACACGTAATCGACGTGGGCACGGGCCTGGCAGTTTTCGTCGAAGGCCCGGGGTACACTGTCCTTTATGATGCGGGTAGCCAGGACGATCTGCATGACGGCGAAGAAAACCGCGTCGTCGCTTATATACGCACGGCGCGGCCCGACCTGACCCGGATAAACCACCTAATCCTCAGCCATCCGCACAAGGACCATCTCCAGCTTATGCCTGGCGTATTCTCGGCTTTCCAGATCGATAACGTCTGGGAATCCGGGCGCGTCAACAAAACGGACGGCTATTGCCACTTTCTGAAAGCGGCCATGGCCGAGCCGAGCTCGCGCTATCATGATGCTATCGCCGCCAACAGCAGTCGCGCAGTGACGTTCACCGGCAGCGGGTGCAACGGCACTGTGACCGTCCGCCAGTCCGACATGATGACAGCCGCACCAGTTGCGTTGGGCGCCGACGCCCGCATGCATTTTCTGTTTCGGGATGCTCATCCCTATTCAGATCCCAATGACAACAGCGTGGTGATCAGGCTCGACCTTGCCGACGGGCGCATCCTTCTCGCCGGCGATGCCGAAGGTGGGGAACGCGAACCACCTGCGAGCCCTCCCAGCCCCCGAAGCATCGAAGCGAAACTTCTGGCATGTTGCGCGAGCGACCTCAAAGCCGATGTGCTCGTGGTCGGGCATCACGGCAGCCTGACATCGTCCCGGACCAGCTTCCTTGATGCGGTTGGCGCAAAAATCTACGCCATCTCTTCCGGGCCATATCCCTATCATCGCGTCCGCCTGCCCGATGAAGAAATCGTGGACGAGCTTGAGCGGCGCGGGCAGGTACTGCGCACCGACCGAGAAGACGACTTCCGCATCGACGATGATGCTCGTTCCTGCGAGATGCGCGACCGCAAGATCGGACCCGATGCGGACGAAACGCCTGGTGGTTGTGACAATATCCTGATCAGCGTCACCGGTTACGGCTCGATCACCGCCGGCTACTCTGGTCTCGTCGACTGACGCAAACCAAAGGACAGAATGACATGGCTCGCATTCCCGATGTATCTGTCGCAGAGAAAACGGCCCGGAAGCCGCGCGAGCCAAAACCACGCAACATCGTCATTATGTGCGACGGAACGGGCAATGAGCTTGGCGGAGCGCTCACTGAAGATGCCGGAGACTTCCGAATATCGAACGTGCTGAAACTATTCCGAATCGCGCAGAAAGGCAAAAAGCAGCTCGTCTATTATGCGCAGGGCATCGGCACCGTCGGCCGCCCAAACTGGCTGACTCGCTTCAGCCAGAAGACGGAAAGCGTCATCGGCCTTGCGACCGGTTACGGGCTCGATGACCATGTCCTCGGTGCCTATCGATTCCTTGTCGAGAACTGGGAGGAAGGGGATCACATCTTCCTCTTCGGGTTCAGCCGCGGTGCATGGACGGTGCGTGTGCTCGCCGGACTGCTCCATCTGATCGGGCTTCTCCGTTCGTCACAGATCAATCTGTGCGACAATGCGCTAGCTACATACAAGCGCGCAGCGAAAGAAAACGCGATGCCCGTCGCATGGCATTTTGCGCGGGTTATGGGCACGCGAGCGCCGACCATCCATTTCATGGGTTGCTGGGACACAGTTGCCTCTGTGCTCGTGCCTCGCTCCGATCGGATGTGGCTGCCGAGCCTGGAAACTCTTCCATATACTGATGCCAATCCTTCCGTGAGAATTTTCCGGCATGCCTTGGCGCTCGATGAGCGACGCCGGATGTTTCGTGTCGCAGAATGGAAGCAGCCTCAGGACCATGTCCCGAACCGTTTCGAGCCAGATCAGAAGATTGCACAGGACATCGAACAACGCTGGTTCCCGGGAGTTCATTCTGATGTCGGCGGCGGCTATCCCGAGCGCGAGAGTTCGCTTTCAAAGATTCCGCTGATCTGGATGGTGGAGGAAGCAAAGAAGGCTGGCTTGGTCATTACACCTGCTACGCATCGACACCTCGCCTATGGCGAGCCCAGACCCGGCGCACGAACGTCAGGTCCAATGGCACAGCATCAATACGTCAGGCCCAGTGCGCTTGGGCTGATGCATGATTCGCTGGGTCGCGCCTGGATGCCACTCGAAATTCTGCCGAAGCGAGCCAAATATCGCGAGACGCGACGGCACAAGCTCTTTGGACTCTATCTACCGCTTGCCGAACCCAGGCGGTTACGCTCGGAGCATGCCATTGACGACAGCATCTACTGCCGAAAATCCCGACTCGCTGACTATGATCCCAAAGCTATGCTGCCAACAGATCCGCCTGGTGGCCCCTCCTGCCCCCATGATTGAGCGCCTTGATCAAGAATTCACGCTTCGGTCGCCGTCATGCCGGCACGAACAACCGGCACCCATCACTCCGGCCCGAAGGTTATAATCTGGGCGTCAGCGACTGGCACAACTGATGATTCGGCAAAACGAAACGACCGCCTTGTTGGGACGCTCATTGAGCTTACCAGCCCGAGCCGCAATCCACTTGGACTGCGGCAGAGCCGTTGGCTGTTTATGACTGTGACGGTGTCTTGTCCGGCGACCTCGAAATGCACGATCACGATGGACTGATGATTTGGATTACACACAGTTTCTGATGTGGAGCCGGTCATTGCAGGGATGCAAGCAGATGACGTAACAATCAGCTCTGTGAGCGATGGTTCTGCAAAGCGGGGACAAAAACCTCATGACTAAAGGCATTTTCGTTCATCGGACGGACTCGATTTATGCCGACAGTCCTGCGGAGCGGTACCAGTTTCCACGACAATACCTGACCAGGGTCAGTGCCTGCATTGGCGACTGGATTATCTACTACGAGCCCAGAAAGGTTCGCGACACGCGCGGGTACTTTGCAGTAGCCAAAGTCGCGCAGGTCGTCCCCGACCCGACCGCTAGGGACATGTATCTCGCCTTGATCGAACCGGGCACATATCTGGACTTCCCCAACCGGGTATCTTTCAATGGCCCTGCGGGGCTTGTCGAACGTGGCGTTCTGAATGAGCAAGGCAAAATTTCGGGTCGGGCGCAATCTGCCGTCCGGCGGCTTTCGACAGAGGACTTTAATCGCATCATTGACCTTGGGTTGGCGGAAGATGATAGCTTCCTGCCAAGGATCGACGCGACCTGCGAGATCGTGCAAGCTGAGGTGCCTGCCCCGTTACCATTGGAAGTCGAACGGGATCGTGTGGCGAACCTGGGCTCACGACTTGTCCGTGACAGGCTCTTCCGCCGCCGGGTGGTAGAAGCTTATGACGCCCGCTGTGCGGTGACTGGCCTCAAGCTGATCAATGGTGGTGGGCGTGCTGAAGTCGAGGCAGCCCATATTCGCCCAGTGGATCGAGGCGGACCAGACATCGTCACCAACGGGATTGCTCTGTCTGGGACCGTCCACTGGATGTTCGATCGAGGCCTGATCGGCTTCAACGACGATCTAGAAATCCTCGTGAGCCGACAAGCCAATGACGCTGACAGCATCCATTCGCTGATCAATGAAACCCGCTTTGCCATCCCTCCGCTGCGACGGCTGGAGCGTCCCCACCCTGCCTTTCTTGCCTGGCACCGCGAGCACTGCTTCAAGCATTGATGTGTCTTCGGGATGGAAACCAGTCAGCAGTCAAATGACCGAGTTTGTTCCTTCTGTGCTGTATTCATTCCGTTAAAAACCTACGAGCCCGGTGAGCCAGGTCCCAGAAAGCGGTGTTCCGCTTCCGGCAGCAAGCGACTCAGACCCAGTCGTTCGCGGCTGCCGCGCTGAACGTCTGTTTCCGCCGAAAGCCACCAGGCTGCTATTGAGATCGGCGATCGGTCACGCTGATAATCGAAGATGGGTGGATAGCGGTGTCGGCTAGTTCCGCCTGCCGGTGTGCGATGCAGTCGCCGGAGCCTTTGCCGCTTTTCCCGGAGCTTGATCGCTGGGTTGCTGGAGCGATCCCATATTTCAAGGGGGTTGACACTGGACTTCCTGCGCGGGATGCTTCGGAGACTAAAAAAGCTAGCATGTTTAATAATTTATGTTAGATTTTGACAGTTCGCAGCAGGGGGTGTCGTGATTAAAAGGGGGGCTGCAGCCAATGTTTTGGCTGCTTTCGCACTGTCTGTGCCGCCTGTCTTAGGTCAGACTCCGTCCAGTGAAGAGCAGCCAACATCGGTAATCGGTAAAGGCCAGGAGGCCAGCATCCCGGCTGGCACGTCCGTGACTCTGCGGATCAAGCAGCCAGTCAGTTCACGCACTGCTAAGCGAGGTGACCTGTTCGAAATCGAGCTGGTAAATGACATCTATCTCGGTGCGACGCCGGTTATTCTGGCCGGGACCAAGGGCATGGCTCAGGTCGTGCATGCATCTCCGAAAGGCTTTGGCGGGAGAGCTGGTGAGCTTATCGTGGCAGCCAGATACCTTGAGGCTGGAGGGCGGCGCATAGTGCTGCGCAAAACCAAATTCAGCTCCGCCGGGTCTGACAACGCTGGCGCTGCCATCGCCACCACCATTGCGGCACCTGTGATTGGCCTTTTCGTCACCGGCACCAGCGTCGATTTGCCGGTGGGCGGGATCATCGTCGCAGAGACTGCCGAGCCTTTCGCCGTAGCCCCGTAGCCGCACCAGTTTCGTGTTTCACTAGCCAATGGAAAAGTTCCGATGATCCGAATTTCTGTCTTATCAGCCGCATTGGCCCTGACCACGATTGCCGTTCCGGCCGTTGCTGAATCCGGGCGTCCGGCACCTGCGGAGCTGCCAGCACCACCCGAAGGCAAGGGCCAGATCGTCTTCTGGCGTTCTGGCACCATGATGGGCGGTGCAATGGGATGCGGTGTCAACATTGGCAAAGAGCGCATCAGTGCCCTGGGCGCGGGAAAATACTTCATCCTAAACATTGAACCCGGCGCACACGAGTTCAACGCCAAGAGTGAGGCTAAGGATGTCCTCAATCTCGAAGTGGATGCAGGCGAACGCTATGTCGTCAAATGTTCCATCAGAATGGGGATAATGGCAGGGCGACCGAACCTTGCTCCTTCAACTATCGAAGAGTTCAATGCCAAAAAATCTGACCTGAAATACGTCGATTCGGATGACATCGGTCCACGCGTTCTTGCCGATCCCGGTTAAGGCTGGCATTTTCCACTGAAGCGTCTAGCATCGATACATGGGCGCGAGTCCGAAGGATATAATGGGGGTAGGTATGAGGGTCGCACTTGCGGTGGGGGTAGCGTTATTGAGCGCGCAAGGGTTTGCACAAACCACTGCTGAGCCAGCTCCAGCTGATACTGTTGCTCCCCCACAACCTGTTCAGCCATCTCAGCAGCCGATCGTCGCAACCCTTGCGCCAGCCACCGACAACACGTTGAGGGCTGGAGCGACGGTATCTGTGCGTTTGCTAGAGGAGCTGACGACAGAGAAGAAATTGGCGCGCGTTGGTCAACGGTTCCGCATGGAAATTGCAGAGCCGGTGATGTTGAACGGAAAGATAGTCATTCCCGCAGGTTCGCCGGTCCAAGGTGAAATAACCTCAGTCCGGAACAAGGGTATGTGGGGAAAGTCCGGACACATTACGGCACGTGTGCTTTACGCGACTGTCTCAGGCCGTCAGGTGCGCCTGTCTGGGACATTTGACGATAAGGGTGTCACTGGTACGGCTGGTGTCGTTGGCTCGATCGCCTTGGTTCCGCTGGCAGGATTTTTTGTCACGGGCACAAGCGCTAGGATCAACTCCGGTACAGTGATCGGAGCCTATCTCGACGAGGATATCTCCATCCTGCCATAAATGTCGCGATCAGACTAAACCCGGCCATTGACGGCAGCGGCCGGGAGTGGCTGCTCCTGACAAAAGCTCCCATATCCACGAATAAAGCACAGCGGCAGCTTTGCGCCCCGCTCCTAGTCGTTTGAGGAATACCTAGCAAAGCCCAAAAAGCAGACAAATCTTGACTGATTGCCAGATTCCGAAGCCACCTATCCCGTGCTTACCATACGATCCGACCGAGCTCGTCGACCCCGCGTTGCACGGCCAGCTCTCCGAACCGCAACGCTTGCTCCTCCTGGAGCTTCAGCGCAGCGAAGGAGAATTCGGCATTATTGCCATCGTCGTCCGAGAAATAGCCATGATAGAGCCAAATTTCGGGAAACGGGCTTGCGGCGAAATAGTCCGAAAGCTCGGCCAACGCCTCGATGAGCCCCTTTTTGGTCGGAAAGTTGGTCCGGTAGTCGAGGATGAGGACAGTTTTCTCCTTGCCGCCATGCTTCTTGGAGGCCTTCGCGTCTACGGCAGTGACGATCTTGTCGGCGAGGCGCGTGTCGGGGTGCATGATCGGACCAGTGAGCAAGCGTCTGGACGGGTCGCCAAAAAGCGGATTCGCGACTTTTAAGCTCGCGGGTTCCTTCGCAAAGCCTTTGATGAGATCGTCGATGCCGTCGAGAGAGAACATTTTGTGGACCTTGCGAAGATCACCGAGCCGGATTTCGGGCTTCATCGATTCATTCGCGAGCCTCTCCTCGCGCTTTTCGCGTTCGAACTGGAACACGCTGTCACCAAGCGCGGTGATCTCGACAAAGAAACGGTACTGGTCGTTGAGCTCGATGTCAAAGTCCCAGGGATTGTCGCGGCCCCATATGTTTATACCGACAGGGAGCAAGCCGAAAACGTTGGCGTAGTGGCGAATATAGTGGCGGAGGATGAGTTCCTCGCGATGCGCCGGATCGCTGACCGAAAGCCGCACCCTTTCGGTCGCCTTGCCGTCGCGGCCGATGATGATCGTTGTCTTGCAATTCTTACGCTCAACGCTCTCGTCGATCGGCGAGAAGATATTCTTCTTCCCGCGCTGGCGCGCTTCTTTCAAGACTGTGGGTTCCGATGTAATATCCATAGGCACTCCCATCCCCCATATCTCGATATATGCGCGTCGCGGCAGTCTTCAACAAGGGTCAGAGTGCGGCGGCGCCGACAAAGAGCGCGAGTTTGTCGATGCGCTAGCGAAGGGCAGCATCGCGCCCTAAACGCGGTCGTCGACCCTTCACACCCTTAAATATCCAACCACGACATTCGATATTAGAGGACGCTTAGTAACCGCATACAAAAGGGCTCTCAACGGCCTACTGCAGGGAACATTGAAAACACACATGTCACTTGCAGACGCACGGCAATTCGTCTTAAGCCTGAACCGTTACAGTGGCTGATGATTCCTTGGAGGCGGCATGACGATTTCGAAAATTCACATAGAAAATATTCGTGGATTTGAAAAGGTGAGTTTGACGGTTAATCTTCGTCCAAATTGTA
Organism: Blastomonas sp. 34TW; assembly: GCF_059803595.1. NCBI lineage: Bacteria > Pseudomonadati > Pseudomonadota > Alphaproteobacteria > Sphingomonadales > Blastomonadaceae > Blastomonas > Blastomonas sp. 34TW. The sequence continues at coordinate 17,155 of NZ_JAPFGW010000018.1, read as the reverse complement.
CTAATATCGTTGTTGCCCCAAATGGTTTTGGTAAGAGCAGTATATCTACAGCTTTCAACTGCGCTAGAGGCGGCAAACTCAGCGTTGATGAAAAAGAAAAGTACAAGAAGAATGAGGCGGCGGCATCACGTCTTTCTATTGAGTGCGATGGAAACACGCTTAATGCGGATTCTAACGAAAATGAAATATCAAAAATTTTTGATATTCATGTAATTAAGTCAAACGTCGAACCAAAGGCAAAGCTACCAAAAATAAATGGCTTCACTGTTGCGAAGCCATATCTAGAGATACCCTCACTTGATCTTGGCCCAGTATTATATAAAGAGCAAATAAATTTTGACATAAATAAATACAGGCCTTTATTTGGGGTTAATTCCAAAGTCGTTCCAAATTTATCGACACGGTGTGAGGGTGAAATTCTGAGAAGCGAATTATGGAATATCATCACCTCTATTGACAAACTTAACCAAAAAAAGCCTTCTGATTTTTTTGACGAAATGATTGAGATGGTAAAGGGGTTAAGTGGAACAAAGGCATCAATTAGCGACAAGGTCGCGGCCGTATACGCTAAAAAAGTTGAAGAACTACCGCATCTTAAGGCCGTATTTGATGTGGTGATGAAGCACGTACAAAGTAATAATTGGCTTGATAATGCCATCATATGCTACATGCTGATGGATTTGAATCGCTCCGACAGATCGAACCTGAAGAAATGGTTGCAATACGCCGTATATTGCCGACGCCTCCAATCTTTGAAGGAATTCATCAGAGACATCAATGGAGCTTGGGTAACTGCTGAGATAAAGGAAAATAAAGGTCGTGTCCTAGTCAATTTCCCCGACGCCTCATCACTCTCAAATGGACAGCGCGATCTACTGTACTTCGGCTGCAATTTGCTCAGAACGCGGGATACAAATAGCACGAAACCCTGTATTCTTTTTATCGATGAGGTATTTGATTATCTTGATGATGCGAACATTGTTGTCGCTCAATATTTTTTGAGCAAATTAATTGATGCGTATCGGGAAGAGGGGAGGCAGATTTACATTTGCCTCCTAACCCACTTAGACCCACTATACTTCAAAGGTTACGCACTGAAGCGTCAGCAGACCGTATACCTTGGAGATACAACACAGAAAATTACTCAGACCATGCGAAAGGTAATTTCACACAGGGATGATATATGTTGGTCACAGTACTTGTCGCGATACTTCCTCCACTACCATCCCGACAACTATGACATCTCAGAGATATTCAATACTACATACGGCCTGCCAAAAATACACGGTAAAAGTCATGGCTTCTATGCGTTTTTGAAAGAAGAGTGGGAAAAATGTGTTGCTGGCAGCGGAAGCTACGACCCTTTCGCAGTATGCGCCTACGTCCGAGTGCAGATTGAGCAGTGCACTTACTCCAAAATTCTGACTCAGCCGGAGCGAGAGAAATTTTTGCTCGAGTGTAACGGCACTACAAACAAACTAGAGTTTGCCGAGTCTTTAGGTATCCTTGTTCCGGAAGCATGCCTTCTGCTAGGAGTTGTATACAACGATGCCTTGCATCGAAAGGGTGCAATCGATCAGTCTTCTACCATCGCTCTTAAGCTCAGAAATTTAGGACTTCAGAGCATGATGAAGCAAGCAGTCAATTGGTAAAACTGGACTAGAGTGATCCAGACGGCGCCACTAAAGCCTCCTGACGAATCGGCTTGGCTATTCTGTGCTCCTGCGACATTCGATCTCAAAGTTGATTGTTCGCAACCGGCACATCCTGCGCGTTTCTGGCACTATCATAAGTGCGACTGGAATGGCGAGCCGCACATCCCTGTTGTCGCGATGCCGCGCTCATCGACGAGCCAGGACAGGTTTTTCGCATCGCCGTATCCAGCATCGCCGGCAAGCCGCTCGGGCCACAGGCCAAAGCGGTCCTGCGTCCGGTCGATCATGCGGCGCTGCGCGGTGACCTCGGCCTGGCGGATAGCGGTGGTCGCCTCGACATCGACGATCACCGCGTGCTGGAGATCGACCAGATAATTGGTTGCAGAGGCGAAGAGGGCACGCTCGCGGCTTGCCGCTGTCCAGCGCGCTGCGGGATCGGCCACTGCCAGTTGCCTGGGCGGCACCGGGGTTGCTCCTCCAAAGGCCTCATCGTCGAGTACGGCCAGATACTCTCGAACGGAATGGCTGGTGGCCGCATCAGGCAAGGCGTCAGCGCTATCGACGGCATATTGGCGGCATACATCGGCCCGCACGAGACTGCCGTCGACCGCGAAGCCTTCACCGCCGACCAAGCCTTCGGCAATGCAGCGCGCCACCGTCGCCTCGAACAGCTGGCGCAGCATATCGCAGTCGCGGAAGCGACCATGCCGGGTCTTCGAGAAGGTCGAGTGGTCGGGCACATCGCCCTCCAGCCCGAGGCGGCAGAACCAGCGATAGGCGAGGTTCACATGCACCTCCTCGCATAGCCACCGCTCGGAACGGATGCCCATGCAATAGCCGATGATCAGCATCCGGATCATCAACTCGGGATCAACCGAAGGCCGACCGGTCGAGCTGTAGAAAGGCCGCAAATGTTCGCGAATGCCGGACAGGTCAACGAACCGGTCTATCGAGCGGAGCAGATGATCCTGCGGCACATGCCGCTCCAGGTTGAAGCTATATAACAGCGCTTCCTGCGCCTCCGTCCGTTCGCCCATCATCGGTCGTATCCGCCTGCCCGCAAAAACATAGAATCAATACTTTAGCACCATTGCAAGGCCGATTTTTTCAACAGAATCGACCCAAATCCGGTCGCTCGGACCAGCTTCACTGAAGGTCGGCTCCGAATAGAATCGGTCCATAGAACGCTGTGAAACAGACCGATAGCGATGCGCCAATTGCTGCTGCTCAATTGAAGTTTCTGGATGCCCCGAAGCGGAGGTTCGCGGGCTGCAGCCACACTACCGGACTGGGACATTCTGCTGGGTGGGCTCTGGAGCAACGACAGCTCGATAGCTGACACCCCGGCTACGAGGTGCTATTTCTGCACACCGCCCTAAACACAAGGCGGGTTAAATTTCCAGGGGCCCAGCACAAGAGGTGGCGATCGTAGCGGGGGATTAGAGATGCCGAAGTCGCGGGGGCGAAAGCCTAAAAAGCGGGTCGCAGCCCGGCCAACCAGCAATCCAAATAAGATAGTCTTTCAGAAAATGGATTTCGGCATCGGTGAGCGGCACGAGGAGTTTAAGCATGCTATCCTTAGATCCGCCCGCGAGGATGTTGAAAAATATCCGGCCCTTGTCGATCAACTGTTCGGTGTCCTGAAAGAGCGCATGCCAGAAAGCGTCGTATCGACATTCGCGTTTTACGGCACCCGCGCGGCGATAAACAACATGGCGAAACCCATTCGCTTACCAACGGTATCGAGCAGCATCACATCGAGCTGCTTCAGGGGATGGCTCTCACCTTACCGGTCGCACAATGGGGCAAAGCCCCTTCCACAGCCGACGTTTTGCAGACCGTGTTCGATAGCGTTCCGCAGATATCCGATACGATTTTCAAACGCCGCCTGATCGCTGAAGCAGACGAAGTGGATGACGGCCAAAGGGCCCTTTTGGCGCTTCAGGAGAAAATTAGGCTGCACACACAGGCGGTCAGAAACTGGGGTTACTTCAGCGAGGTCAAACAGATTTGCCGCGAGTTGTACGCATCGCTGGACACCAAACTGGAGGCGGCGGCGGGATATACCTTCAGCGATATTCTCGACGTGTCCGAGAGCATCCTGACGACGATCGAGCAGCGCGGTAACGACCACATGGACGCTTTGAAGCGGGTGCTCAGCGCGCGAGATATCGAGGCTATGGTTAAAGGCTATTTCCGTGAATTCCCTGATTGCGTCGGCACTCCAGAAGGCTTGCTTGATGTGATACCGGAAGGAACTTCGCGCGAGGGCGTTATGAGCTTCTTGATGTCGTATGCGGACCTGCGGCATTCAGCGGATATGTCTGTTACCGCTGCGGAGATCGCCGCTATGACAGGTAAGGAGGAAGAACCTGTCGAGCGCATTTTGCGGATGCTATCGATCGAACCAGGAGAACTTGCCGACTATAGAATTGAACACATGTTTCTCTCTAATCCAGTCTGGGCCCGCCCCGGAATTTATCTGGGTGACGGGTATATGTTCGTTATGCCACAGGCGATCTTCAGCCACATCAATGAGATCATGTGGAACGTCGCGACTTCAGCGAAGATCGAAAGCGATTTGTCGGATCGCGGCGCAACCTATCTCGAAGACAAAACGGAATCAGTGATCCGGTCGGTCCTGCCTACGGCAACAATCACGAAAAATGCCAAATGGGTGGTCGGCGCTCAACAGTTCGAGACGGATATCATCGCCGTCATTGACAAAACAATATTTCTTGCTGAAGCGAAATCTCATCGATTGACGCCACAAGGACTGCGGGGCGCGCCAGACCGTCTTAAGCGCCATTTGAATGAAATGGTGGTCGCCCCCTCCATTCAATCCGAGCGGCTAGCTCGGCACATCGTCGCAGCGCGCGCGGGCGATGCGGACAGCCTCAGAATTACGGAGTCTCTCAGTCTGGATGCGGGAAAGGTCGATCAGATCATCCGGATATCGCTGACGCTCGACGACCTCTCAGTTCTTAGTTCATCGGAAGAAGAGTTGGCCAAAGCCGGGCTCATCCCCGAAGGGCACAATCTGGCTCCGGCGATGCATATCGCCGACCTGTGCTGCATCGCGCATATCCTCGATGAGGAAATCCCGTTCCTCCATTATTTTTCGGAGCGCTTCCACTTCCAGAAGCATTTTGAAATTTTCGGAGACGAGCTGGATTTCCTCGGCGTCTATCTGTCCACAGGCTTCAATCTCGGGGCGAAGCGAAAAGATTTCCGTCGGCTGATGGTGTCGGGAATGTCTGGTATAATCGATCGGTATTTCAACGCCCGCGACGCCGGATTGCAGCTGAAGAAGCCCGCGCCGATGATCCACCGAAGCTACAAAGAAATCATCGACAAACTGGCTCGAACTAAGCCTGGCGGATGGACCACTATGGGAATTTGCATTCTCAGCTCCGCGAGTCCGGAGGAGCAGCCCAAGGTCGAGCGCGGACTGAACAGGCTCAGGCAGTCGGTCACGCGCAAGAACGCTAAAGCGGGCCACGATTGCTTCATGGAGATCGTGCCGCCGCTCAATCGCAAGGCTACGGTCGGCTTCTATGTCCATAAGGCGGGGCATGCCAACCTGCGGCGCGAGCATATGGAGCATTTCGCAGCGGAGGCATTGGACCGCGCCGATGTCGCGAGCTGTATCGTGTTCGCCAAAAATACTGATAACTGGTCTTCGCCTTACGAGGCCGTGTTGCTCGTACAGCGGCGTGAGAAAGTCGTGCCCGAGATTAAAAGCTGACGGACCTCAAGCGAGGCGGCGAACGCCTCTCATCGGCTTTTCTCGTCATGCCGGCGACGGTTTCGGCAATCGATCGGCGTGCTGTCGACACCTGTGATCCTCCACTCATCCGCTCAGGCTATCGTCGCCGCGCCAATCCACGCTCTGAAATCATGCTCCCCTCCGGGAAGGATTAAATACCGCATAGTTAGCGCATCACTCGGAGCCCCCCGCGTGATGTCATCGACTGCAAGGATCTGGACCGCCGCGAAGAAGCCGTCGGTATTGCGAAGGATTGCAATTTCACCGGTCTGGAGGGCGCGGGAGCGGGAGGTGAAGTCATAAGCCGACGCATCGGTGATCTGCTCGATGGCGGTCGCCCCGCGCGCAACAGCGATACCATGGATCGATTGCGGCTCGTTGTAGAGGTGGATGCTGGTGTCGCTTCCCTTGCTCCATTGGGTCTCGAATGTCGTCGCGTCGTTTCCGATGACGTACCGGCCGTTGTACGCGCCATAGTCAAACGTCACCTCGCCAGACATGGCCCCGGACGCAGGCGGGGGTACTTCGGACGCCTTACCCGACGTCGGTCCGACCCCGACCTTCCTCGCAATTTCCACTGCGAGCGCGACCGGTGTGTAGCGTCCCGCCGAGAGGTATTGGATCGTATCGGGAAGTCCAGGCACCTCCGTGTCGTCGAAGCGGACAGGCAGGATATATTCAGCCTCGTCCTTTATCTGACGGCTGATCGCAGAGCGCCGCTCCTGGCGAGTCCATGCTTTTGTAACGTACTCGGCCGAGATGAACATCACCACATACTGGGTGCCGCGCGAGTATATCTGGTGGAAGTGCTCAGCGCCATCCTTGCCCCATAGGGTATTGGCCTCGAACTCATCATAGAAGACGGCGACGTGGCGAGCAGCTAGAGCGCGGGCAACTTCGCGCACATACTCGCGCTGCTCACCCGCGAACGACAGCGCCACCTGATAAGGGCCGGGCTCATGTTCGATTGGGGCGGCGACTGGCGGGTCAGCTGGTAGCCCGGGTGACGCTGCCGACGCCGGCGGCTCAGCTCTCAAAACCCCGACCTGATCCAGGCCGACTTCGAATTGCCGGAAGCGGTAATCGATCTTGGGAAGCAGAGCCTCTATGCGCTTGTTGATGACATCTCCGGCCGTGCCGCGCCCCATCATGTCGATCCATTTATCCAGCTCGGCTGCACCGCGTAGCAAGGGAAGAAGGTCGCGTGCCCGCAGGAATGCCTGATCCCGGCAGGCCTGATAGTCGATGTCCGGCACCGACTTCATATGACGGAGCGTCGCCAGCATCTCGCTAAGGGCCGCATCGAACTCCTTCTCAATCAGCTCGGCCATTGCCTTCAGCGTAGCTCCTGATCGGAGCAAGCCCCGCGCGGCGTTGCGCGTCAAGATCGCGTTCGCTTCCGCCTTCGCGCGAGCGCCAGCATCGTCGCGGATCGTGTAGAGCCGGGCGAGGAAATCGTTGATGGTCGGATGTTCGTGATTTGCCATGCTAGCAATATAACCAATTGCGACGGGCGAACCACTAATACCAGCGATGGATACGGAGCTATTTCTGATGCTGACTTCACCGACCTTGAAAAAGGCGGGCTCCCGCGTCGCCGCTTGGCTCATGGCAAAAACGGCGCATACCTCCGTCGTGCAACGAACTTCACAACCTTCTATTGGGCAGACGACCTGCATTTCCAGTCGCCCTCCGATGGCTCAACGGGGAAGCGCTGGACGTCCGCTTATATCAAAACCGACGGTTTGCCGACTCACGTTGTAAGTGCAGGGAAGTCCCAAGACACGGCGTCCCCGTTTCGGCAGAGAGCGACCAGCTCAAGACATTCAGCGTCGTTAATGTGAGCGGAGGCTCCTGCTGAAACTCGCCATTGATGTCGTGCAAACCAGCCGGTCGGCTTAGCGCCATAGAGGAAGCCATTCGCGCGCCCTGCACCTCTCGCAACGGCGAGCTGGCACTGGTGTCGACGGTTTTTCTTGCCGAGATCCCATAGGAATACTGGTCAGCGGTCGTAGCGTGCGCCGGTCAAGTTGCCCCGAAGAGGTTGGTCCAACATGCCGATCATCTCAGCGCGATGACGCTGGCGATACGGACTCGGTCCTTGATCCATTTGCGTGCGGAGGCAAGGCTTTGGCGATAATCGTCCGCCGCCATCGAAAGCGATTCCGGCGAAGTCGCACGCTCCAGATCCTCGGTCGACCAGTCATCCAGCATCCGCTTCGCCAAGGCGAAGCAGGTCGCCTTTCCGACCCTGAAGGCTAGAGTTCGCTGTGACGCCTGCAACGCTGTAGCGCGCGCTGCGTCGGGATCCTCGGCGTCGGAGAACTCGTTTGCCAGCTCGTCCGCCATTTTTGCGACGATCGGATACATGCCGTTGACGAACAAGGTCTGAACTTCCGGATAGAATCGCGCAGCCCGACCTTTCATGTCACGGTCGGCGATCTCGTCGGCTTCCGTGAGGATCTTGATCTCGGGAGCGCGCTCAAGCGCCCGCGCGAGCTTTGAAGCGGTCGCACCTTCTGGCGCCATGCGAACGCGCGAAGTCGATGCCCGGGGTTCTGTCCGTTTCGGCGGGGGCTTGAGGCCAGGGATCTTCTCCTCGTCCTCCTCCGATTGAAGAGTTGTCGGCTCAGGTTCAGCAAGCCCAGCGTCATTGGCTTCCGACCGCGTGATCTGCTCCGGCGCTTTCTTGGCGACATTGGTTGGCACGCGAAGCTCATCGAGCAGCGATTGAAGGTCCGACTGAAGGTCGTTTAGATCATCGGCGCTGTCCGGGGATTCCGACCGAATGATGTCCTTCACCCAGTCAGGCATGAGCTGGCGGACCAGATATGCATATTGGTCGGCAGTCAGTGGCGAACGATCGTGACGCCATGTCAAAGCATCGCGATACTGGTTTGGAAATGCCGCATCGTCGGGCAGCCGGATTTCGACCGTGAGCACCTTCGAACCGAACGGAATGCCGAACGTGGGTGCGACTGAGGACCAGACTTTCTGCGTGCGAAAGTCATACCGCTCATCGCGGTAGACCAGCGCGAGAAACGTTGTCGAGCCAGTGGCAGCGTTGGCCCGGGCACTATAGGTATGGCCGGACCCTTCGTGCTTGGGATCATGGATGTAACGCACGCTAATGCCCGTCTCTGCATCGACGACATCTTCGTGGCGTGGAAGCCGATCGAGGATTTCATTGAGCGTGCGTAGTTGGCGAAACCTGCCGGTTTCATCCTTGCCGCCGCCCTTGGTCATCGCGACGTCGATGCGGACCTGCACGCCAGGCGAGAAAGAAACGAAGCGCCTAAAAATGGAAGTGGCGATGAAGCTGCGATCGACAGGGACGCCCGTGCCAATCGGCTCGGCGACGGTATCGTGGTCACGGCTTTCGCCAAACAGCACGACTTCCGTCCAGTCAAAATCGGTTGGTGTCCCAGCGGCTTGGACGACAGAGGTGACATCGTAGATCGTATCAGTCTGGCCATCGGCCAGTTGCACGGAAAAGCGAACATAGGTCTGTTCTAACTCGTCCCAGCCGATCGTAACCTCGTTGACCTCGCCATCCTTGCAAGACCTATAACGGATGCCGTCAGGCGACGCGGCGAGCCCTGAAACCTTGGCGCCGATGCCGAAGTTTCCATCAAGCGCCATCATCTTGTTGACCGATGAGCTGAGATCTGTCGCGCGCCGCAGCTCGGACGCGCTCATTCCGACGCCGGTGTTCCAGAAAGTCAGTTTCCTCACGCCCTCGATCATGGTCGGGAAGATGTCGACGCGCCGCTTGCCTTCGGGGGCGAGCGCCGCGTTTTCATCGGCATTCTTGAAGAACTCGCGGATGAGCGTGTTGATCGGCGCTTGCTGGATCAGCCGGTTGATCAGGAAAGTCTTGTCACCAATTCCGAGGTGTTCCGGCCGCATGGTATCGTCCCTGTTTAGAGCTTGAAGCTATCCGAAGGCTCGTTGGAGGACCCGAAACGCTTCTCGAGGTCGGACACCGCCTCCTTCAGCGCTTTGCTGATCTTCCGGATATCGGTGTCGCTAAATTCGTAGGCCCGACGGTTCGAAAGATTCCCAAGCTTGCGGATCGCGTCCAACGCGATCTGCGTGCGCCCTTCCGCCAGGCGCACAAAATTCGTCCTCTTTTCGTTATCACCCACGAGTCGCCTCCATTATGAAATTCAGTGTAAGAGAGGTACACCATAATTGCAACAGTATCACGTATTTTGGAGTGATATTCGCGCTTTCATCGCCTAGAAATTCACTAAACACCTGGATCAACGGCAAATTTCCTCTGTCCGCCCATCGGTCGCCGACGCCCCAAAGGATATCTGACAGAGACCACGATTCTATCGACCCAGTGATCGACTCGAGTCGTTCGGGGCGGAAGATTCGCATCCCCCCCCGAGCAGCTCGTCGGACCGATGTTCGTCGTATTTGCCACCGTCGGGAGGGCATGCAGTTTGGGACCCAGCAGGCTGCAGGGCAGCTCGTCGACAGGTCTGATCCGAGTCGATTGAAGTACGTCGGCATGGTAGCCTTACAGATCACAAAAGAAATCGAGGCCAGTGTGTTCAAGACTGTAGTCGACAGGAAAGAGCTATCGGCGATTATTGGATCGATGTCCGACCTTGATATTGCCCGCTTCCTTTACTGCCAGGAGATGGCCGGAACCTATCTCGCGGTCAGCAGGTTCGAGAGCATGCTGATCTCAGCAATGCACATGTGCGACCGGGTCAAGTTGCAGAAGGCGCTCGGCCCGGACCAGGGTGCCTGGGAACGATCTGTAGCAAAAAAAGCTCTGCTTGAAGGTTCCACGTTGGGATCATTGATCAAGATTCTCGAACGCCACGAGGTCAATGATGCCGATATCGCATATCTGAAATGGATCAAGGATAAGCGGGATTACTTCGTACATCGCCTCTTCCACGAGGGTGCCTGGCCAGGCGAGCTCGACGAGAATGGATGTCGCCTGATGCGCCGGCGGCTCCTCGCAATTCAGATCTGGCTGGAACGCGGCGAACGAAACATTTGGCTGATCTTCGAGAGGGCTGGTTTCGTAGAGCTCGATCAGCTTGGTGACGGCAGTGTTCTCGTGATGAATATGGGCATCTACGACGTGGTCCAACGCGACGTTGCCAGAATGAATGGCGACACAACATGAATACAGCACTGAAAGAAATACCGCAACGGATCGCGTAGGCAGAAGCGATCTCATCTCTTGAGAGCGAATTGTGGGTTCGATCGAACCGCGATTTCGTCTACAACAGCAGAGCCGTCTTCACGTTGCTAGCGCGCGGGGCAATTCGGCTTGCGCTTTGCGAAAGGAACAGCGCTGGACGTCGGCATCCGGCAAGAGATGACGCTCAACCTGCGGCCTTGGAACGTCGGGTTTGTCCCAGAATGGGCAGCCGGGTCGATTGGCAACAATGGCCGTCTTCGAGCTTGGGCGGGCCAATTGCCAAGACCAATGAAAGTGCACAAAGCTGCCGCTTCAATTCGGGCGCCCCCGCACCTCAACTGCGCAGCCAACGCTCCTCAGTTTCCGCCCCCCGGCCCGCTTTGCGCATATGCCTATGGCTTCTGCGTTCTCCTGCCAGAGCTGAACCGCCGCCTGCACGTCTCGCCACTCTTCAGGGTCACTGACGGACATCAGCCGTTCCGCCGCCGCCCATCCATCGCGGCGCAGCGCCGATGTCGCCCTTTCTTCCGGCCAGTGCCAGGCTTCCGGCACCATCCAGTCGACCGCCGGCGGGATAGTGCATCCACCGATCGATCCGAGCACGAGCGCAAGGCCTGCGGCTACAGCGAGCCAGCGGTTCTGCTGGCGGGCCGTCCTTTGCGATGCCGTCACGGCAGCAAGTCTGGCGGTCGCGCTCTCCATATCCTTCCGCGCGCTCGCCCACGCGGCCTGATCGGCGCTGCGGCCCTCGGTCGCTGCAACCTCAATTTGCCGGGCGATCACCTCAGGCGTCAGCGTCAGGGCAGGCCGTGCAGCGAGCGTCCTGATCCCTTCCCCCATCGCCCGGGTCGCATTGCGGATATGCCCAAGTTCAGCGCTGTAATCACCTCCAAGCAGATCCTGCTGTCTCTCGGACAGCTCAGTGATCGAAGTGCCGAGCCGGGCAAGACGCTGGGCGATCAGTTCCAGCGCCTGCTCGATCGGGATATCATCGGTCTGCTGTTCGGCCATGGACACATGGCTACAGCCCGAGCCCACGCGAGCGCGAGGGGCTGAGCCAGTCTGCAAGGTCCTGCGACAGCGATCTGCCTCTCATGGCGTCCAGCCCCAGTTCCGGACGCTTGCTTCTGAGCAGCGACTCGAGCTGTGGATCGCGCTCAAGGCTGTGTGCCATTTCCGCGAGACGGCCTTCGACCTTCTCGGCGGTGAGATAGTCCTGATCCTGTCGCAGGCGCTGAAGCTGTCGCGAGCGCGTCTGCCATTCATGGACAAACCGGTCGGCTCTTGCTTCGGCTTCGATGCGGATTGCCTGTTCGTTGCGCATCGCTTCCATGGTCCGGTCGAGCTTGCCGGCGGCCGCCTCACTGACAAGCGATCGATCCCTGATCATCGCATGACCAAGGTCATGCGAGTAGCCACGCCCCATCGCTTCCATGCCCTTCGATGCTGCCGTCATGGCGGTCTGCTGATGGTCGAGCGGGGCAAGGCCCTGGTCGCGCATCCTGAAGATGTCTTCGGACGCCCGCGCAAAGCGCTGCACCGCCTTTTCCAGCGGTGTCCGTTCTGTTCCCTTGAGCAGATCGGCCAGCGCCGCTGAACGGATCGTCCTCGTCCGCTCGGGCATGACCCGATCCGGTTGTCTGCCCTCCCTACCCTTTTGCTGGTCCTGGGCTTTGTCGGGTTGGCGGGCGTAATCGCTCGCCATGTCCTTGGCCCGCTCGCGCGACAACATGCGGGTGAGCGCCTTGCGATCGGCAAAGTCATCCTGAGCATAATGCAGATCGACCTGGGCGCGATGCCGGGAGAGCGCAACATAGGCCCCGTGCCGGTCCATGCCCGGCGTTGCCAGCACCTGGACCTTGTCGACGGTCATGCCCTGCGCCTTGTGGACCGTTGCCGCATAGCCATGATCGACATGGGCATAGTCCTTGAGGTCGAACGCGATCTGCCTGCCATCGTCGAGCATCACTGCCATGCGGACCGATGTCAGGCTTTGCACGGTTCCGAGCGAGCCGTTCTTCACGCCCAGCTCGCGTTCGTTCTTGAGGAACATGATCCGGTCACCGCTGGCAAAGCTGCGTGAACCGCGCTCGACGCTGATGTCGATTTCCTGACCCAGCGACCCGCTGGCGCGCATGCGCTCCCTCACCTCTTCGTTGAGCGCCTTCACCTCGTCGTTGGTATGGGTGAGGATGATCCGGCTAGCCTTGGGATCAGCCTTTCGATCCTGATCCCAGGCTTCCACAAGAGCGGTGCGAGCCGCTTCGCGGGTTTCTGCGACATGGATGTGACCAGCGTCTTCATACCGGGCCAGCGCCTCGCCCGTCCTGCCCGTTGCAAGCTCGCGCGTGGCATCGCGCTGCCAGTCGGTTTGCTGGCGTCGGATACCGCTGATTTCGACAGCGCCATGGCGCTCGGCAGTTGAGCGGAACGCAGCTCCTGCCTCGATCGCCTGTAGCTGTTCGGGATCGCCGACGAGCACGACTTTCGCGCCGCGCTGTTCGGCCTCGGACATCACGCGCTCCAGCTGCCGCGTGCCCAGCATACCGGCCTCGTCGATGACCAGCACATGGCGATCGGTGAGCAGTTCCCTGCCCTGCTCCCATTGATACTCGAGGCTGGCGATCGTGCGCGATGCGATGCCCGAGCCATGCTCGAGCCCTTCTGCCGCAATGCCAGACAGCGCAGCACCTTGCACTTCGTATCCGGCAAGTTCCCACGCCTCGCGTGCGACGCCGAGCATCGCGCTCTTGCCCGTTCCGGCATAGCCAATGACATTGCTGATGCCGCGCGGGCTGGTGACATGTTCCAGCGCCCCACGCTGCTCAGGCGACAGATCGAGCCCGCGCTGTTTTGCGCGGTCAAGCGCACGTTTCCTGTGCTGGTCCTTCACCGGATGGTTGCGCTTGGCATCGAGCCTGGTCGTGGCCAACTCCAGGCGACGTTCAATCTCCAGCATCGACCTGCTGGTGAAGCGCTCGTTGCCTTTCCCGTCACGTCCCAGTTCGACCAGCTCCGGCGCGTTCTTCACCGCTGCCATCACGCGATCAAACTGGTCCTTATCGTCGCTGTTCCTGTGCGCGAACATAGCAAGATCGCGCGTGGTGAACGTCGCCTGTCCGCGCGTGATGGCATCGAGCGCGATGTTGGGATCGGCGATGATCTTTTCGCCGTTCGATCGCGCGATGGCGTGATGCTCTTCGAGCCTTTCGCTGCTCAGCCCCTCGCCCGCCATTCGCGAGGCAGCAGGACCGATCTTGTGCTGTGGCTCGAGGTCGATCCCCTGGGCTTCCAGCGAGCGGTGATCGATACGCGCGTCGATATCGAGCGAGGCCAGGCGCTCGTTCGCGATGTTCGCCCAGGCTTCGCGCCAATGGGTGAGCAGGTCAGTGCGGTTCCAGGCGCGGACCTTGGCGCCAAAACTCACACTGCCATCATCACCGATTTCAACGGCGCGCGTGGTCAGCATGACATGCGCGTGAGGCTTGGGCTGCCCGTCTTCGCCCATGTCCCAGTGAACGTTGAGATCCGCGACCATGCCACGTGCGACAAACTCGGCTTGCACAAAGTCCCGAGCCAGCCCGATCGCCTGTTGCTGGGTCAGCTCCCGCGGCAGTGCAAACTCGATTTCCCGCGCCAGCTGCGCATCCTTGCGCAGCTCTGCTGCCTCGACATCGTTCCAGAGCTTTTCCCTGTCCTTCCATGCTTCGTCTGCGCCTTCGGGCAACATCACCTCGCTGTGCACGACGCCTGGCTTGTTGGTAAAGTCGTGGTGACGATCGAGCCGCTGGTCGTCCAGCCGGGAGCCCGAGCGATAGGCCGCGGCCGCCAGCGCAGAAGCGCCGGTGCTGCGCGAGATCAGCTTGGCTGAGAGGTGATAGATCGCCATGGCGATCGTCCATTTACGCCAAACAAGCAACGTCGGCACGACGTATAAGCGCGCCCTCAACCGATTTGATCGCTCTCGGGATGACGGGGTCTCACAACGCCCCAGCCTGTTGGCGCAGAGCCAGGATTGGCATAGCTGGTTGATCCTTCACGCACAATGAAGGGCACCGACATGCGCAGACCGAGAGACTTTGATGCCGAGCTTCAGGCGCTGAGCGACAAGGCGAAGGCGCTGAAGGCGGCACGGCTGACTCAGCTGGGCGAGTTGGTGATTGCGACCGGTGCCGATGGGCTCGGCTCCGAAGTGCTGGCCGGTGCACTGCTTGCCGCCATCGGCAACGACGATGCCGCCAGGAAGGAGGCGTGGCGCAAGCGGGGCGCTGCGTTTTTTCAGCAGCGTCGTGGACGGAAAACCACACAGCAGACATCTGCAGCAACTGGCGGCAGCGCTGACGGCCAGCCGGGCGGCGATGCGCAAAACACAAGTGCAGCGCAACCGGCTGATGCTGGCCAGAGCTCGTCATGACACGCGGGACTGGCAAGTGAAGCGACGCGAACGGACCAGGCGGCTGATCGAGCTCGGCGGGCTCATCGTGAAGTCCGGCGTCGATCAGCTGGTCGATGATGACCGGGCGGTGATCTACGGCCTGCTGATCGAGGCTGCGGCCAGAGTGCGTGACGCCGGCGGGCCGCAACAGATCACGCTCTGGCGCAGGCGCGGTAGCCGCGCCTTTGCGGCTGAAAAGACGACAGGAGATGGCGCAACGAAAGCAGGAACCAGAAGCCCGGCTTAATCCTCGGCCGCAAGGCGGCGCTCGCACACCTTGCGAACGAGATCTTGGAGGATCGCGACGCGCTCGCCGAGCCAGGTCAGCTCTTCGTCGCTGACCTTGTAATGCGGCGAGTAGCGCGCGTTGACATAGGCCTGGCGCAGCAGCTCGAAGCATCGCCGGCTGAACCGGTCGTCGCGCGGCCAAGCCTCGATCAGCTCGGGCGCGATTTCTTCAGCATGGCCACGCAGAAAGCCGAGCTTGTGCGATTTCGGGCTGTAGAGCGTCAGCACCAACAACACACAGTGGTAAAGCTGCTCCGTCGTTTGGTGAAGCTCGAACACCGCCTTGTTCCGCCAATAGACGTCGTTGCCCTCTTGCCTTTGCAGTTTGAAGGTGGCGAAGGACGTTCTGGCCATCGAGAACCACCGGTCAAAGGACTTCCCTGCTTCTTCGCGAGCAGCATCGGGCGCGAGCTTGGTCGGTGTCGCGAACGGAAAGCCCTCGGCCTCGTACAGCGCAATGCCCTGCGCGGCGATGTCGGTGAAGAACGGGCGGCCTTGCTCGAGCTGCTTGTTCACGTCCTTGAGGCTGTGCACGATAAAACTGACCGGTGCGCTCAGCGTCTGCGTGATGGTCATCTCGCGCATCAGCCGGTCGTCGGCAGTGGCCCAATAGTCGACGACATCGGTCAGGCGTTCGTCGTTGACCACGACGAGCAGATCATAGTCCGATTTGTAGCCGCCGACAGGATCATCGACCCAGTCGCCGCGTGCATAGCTGCCGTAGAGGATGACCTTGAGGATCCGGCCCTGCTTCTTCCACGGCGCGGTCGTGTTGCCGATCGCAGCGGCAAACTCCTCGAACAGGATGCGCACGGCAGCCTGCAGCTCCTGCTGCTTCTGGCCAGGCAGATGATCGATATCGGTGCGCATGATTTCACCCTGTAGCGATGGTGGCATGTTGGCAAGTTGGAAGCATCTGCAGGTGCATGACAACTTCCTCCATTCTCGTGGGATTGGAAGAAAGAGGCGCCGTCATGGCGCCTCTCCCGTCAGGTTCAGCAGATAGTCTGCAGCCTTGCTGGCAGCGCTCGCCGCGCGGAAGATGGCCTTGTCATCGTCGCGCAGGACGCTGAGCCAGGATGCGATGTAATCGCTGTGGCGAACGGTCGGCGCTATGCCGAGCGATGCACAGGTGAACGCGGCTGCCATCTCGGCGACCAGCTCTTCGCGGGCGTACGGTGCTGAGCCGAAGCTGCCCTTCTGATCGCGATCCAGACGAGTGGCATGGCCGGTCCAGTGACCGAGCTCATGCAGCGCGGTGTCATTGGTCCTGCAATTCTCCCTGAAAGTGGGCTTTGAAAATTCCCTAGTTGGCGGTCCCCGCTGACCATTCTGCCGGGGCGAGCCCCGGCAGAATGGTCAAATCCGCCATTGGTGCCATCCTTCCGGAGCAGGGAGGGTGCGCGGATGGTCCGACTTGGAGAATTGATGATGATATTGGAGCTGCACCGTCAGGGGGTGTCGATCACCGCGATTGCGCGGCGGACCGGACGAGACCCCAAGACCATTCGCAAATACATCGAACGTGGCATTGAGGCGCCCGTGTATGGCCCGAGGCAGGTAGGGCGGCCGAGCAAGATCGCTCCCTATCTGGATTACCTGCGCGAGCGGGTGAGTGCCTTTCCAGATCTCACAGCGGCACGGCTGACGCGGGAGATCCGGGATATGGGCTATGTCGGTGCCTACACCGCTGTGAAGCGGTATCTGGCTGCGATCCGACCGGAGAATGGACCCAAGCCATTCGAGGTCCGCTTCGAGACTCCGCCAGGCGTGCAAGCTCAGGTCGATTTTGCCCGGTTTGTTGTCGAATTTGCAGACGAGCCTGGCGTCAGCCGGAT